>JBOGIZ010000001.1:0-4779 GCA_050747805.1 Vicinamibacterales bacterium
ACGGACAGGGCAGCATCTCGATGCTCGAGGAGCACCTGCCTCGATGGAAGGGGAAGGCCTTCGTTCTCTGCCTGCTCGGATTTGCCGCGACCGATTTCGTGATTACGATCACGCTGTCGGCCGCCGACGCGACGGCGCACATCATCGGCAACCCGTTTGTCCCCGCGGCGTTCAATCATCCGATTGCCCTGACGATTGCGCTCCTCTGCGCGCTCTGTGCGGTCTTCCTGAAGGGCTTCCGCGAAGCGATCGGTTTTGCGGTCGTGATCGTCTTCATTTATCTCGGACTGAACGTCTTCGTGATCGGGGCGGCGCTCGTCCGAGTCTTTGCGCATCCACAGTTGATTCACGCGTGGCGCGCCGGGTTGTACCACCAGCACGGCAGCGTCCTGATGATGCTGGCGCTCGCGCTGCTGCTGTTCCCGAAGCTTGCGCTGGGACTCTCGGGCTTCGAAACGGGCGTTGCGGTCATGCCGCTCGTCAAAGGCGACGCGAACGACAATCCGCACGATCCCGTCGGCCGCATTCGGAACACCCGAAAACTCCTGCGCACGGCCGCGTTTGTCATGAGCGTCTTACTCATTGGCAGCAGCTTCGCGACGACGCTGCTGATCCCCGCGCCGGACTTTCGCGAGGGTGGCCAGGCGTCCGGCCGCGCCCTCGCGTATCTCGCACACCAGATGTTTGGCGAGGCGTTCGGCACTGTCTACGACCTGAGCACGATCTCGATTCTCTGGTTCGCCGGCGCCTCGGCGATGGCCGGGCTGCTCAATCTCGTGCCGCGCTATCTGCCGCGCTACGGCATGGCTCCGGAGTGGACGAAAGCGACGCGCCCGCTCGTGCTCCTGTTCGGCGGTATCACCTTCCTGATCACGTACATCTTCCACGCGAACGTCGATGCGCAGGGCGGCGCGTATGCGACGGGCGTCCTGGTGCTGATGACGTCGGCGGCGGTCGCCGTCACGCTCCACGTGCGGGGGCGGAAACGCGCGCTGGCGGCGTTCGGCACGGTCACGATCGTCTTCGTCTACACGACCCTGCTCAACATCTACGAGCGGCCGGAAGGCATCAAGATCGCGTCGTGGTTCATCGCCACGATCATCGCGACCTCGCTCATTTCGCGCGTCCTCCGATCCACCGAACTGAGGATTCAGAGCGTGGATGCCGACGAGACCGCGCGGCAGTTCATTCACGAAGCGGGCTCGGCGCCCGTGCGGCTGCTCGCGAACCGCCCCGGCGACGGCCAGCCGGCCGCGTACGAGGCCAAGCTTCGCGAAGCGCGCGAGTCGCATCACCTCCCGCACGACGAAGCCGTGCTCTTTCTCGAGGTGAAGCCGGGCGATGTCTCCGAATTCAGCGGCACGCTGAAGGTGTCGGGCGTCGACGTCGCCGGCCATCACGTGCTCCGCTGCACGAGTCCGGCGATTCCCAACGCGATCGCCGCGCTGCTGCTCTACATCCGCGACGACACGGGCAGGAATCCGCACGCCTACTTCGGATGGACCGAAGGGAACCCCGTCGTGTACCTGCTGAAGTTCCTGGCGTTCGGCGAGGGAGATACGGCGCCCGTCACACGCGAAGTGCTCCGCCAGACCGAACCGGATCCGCTCAGGCGCCCCCGCATCCACCTCGGCTGACCTTCTCATCCGAGGGGCGTCGCCCCTCGCACTCCCCTACACGCGTCCTTGCTCGCCGCGTCGCCGGCTCGTGCCGGCCGCGTGGCTCGCTCGCCGCGCTCGCTCGCGGGATCGCCTCTCATCCGAGGGGCGTCGCCCCTCGGACTCCGCTTGCTCGCTCAGCGGCGCTCGCCCGGGCAGCGGCTGGCGATGAAGAGGTCAGTCGCCGCGGCCACTACTCCTGATCTCCAGCAGGCCGTTCCGGGAGAAGCGTGACAGCAGCTTGGCCCACGCCGCGGCCGTGGACGGCCGTCACGTCGAGTTGCAGCCGCTCGAACCGGACGGAATCGCCCAGTCGCGGCGGACGTCCGAGCAGCGCGAGAATGAGTCCGCTGACACTGTCCACATCCTCGTGCGCGAGATCGAGATCGAACAGCTGTCCAAGGTCGTCGATCCGCATCGTCCCTGGGACGCGCAGCCGGCCCTGCGGATCGGGAGCGGGGCGTGCGTTGGGACCGGGCCCCTCTTCGATCTCGCCCACGACTTCTTCGAACAAATCTTCCAGGGTTACGATTCCGGCGGTGCCGCCATGCTCGTCGATGACGATCGCGAGCTGCGCGCGCTCCCGGCGCATCGTTGCGAGCACCGAGTCGAGCAGCGCCGTCTCCGGAACGACGGGCGCCTGTCTGGCGCCGCGGGCGGAGACGCGTTGCCCGTTCAGCAGCAGCCGAAGCAAATCCTTGATGTGGTAGACGCCGACGATGTGGTCGAGATCTCCCTCGAACACCGGATACCGCGTGTGCGGTGCGCCGCCGAGAATCCTCCGCAGTTCGGAGGGGTCTGCATCGACGGGGATGCCGGAAATGCGCACCCGCGGCACCATCACCTCACCGGCGGTCAGCTCGCCGAACTCGAACAATTCGCGCAGCATGCGTCCGGCATCGGCGCGAAGCGCGCCCCGCTCCTGCGATTCCTCGACGATGAGCTGCAGTTCCTCTGGCGTGTAGTACTGCTCCGGCGTGTGCGACTGGCGTTCGACGCCGACGGCGCGCAATACGATCGCGCCGAGTCCGTTCAGCGCGGCGACAAAGGGCAGAAGGATCGTCTGCAGCCACAGGACGACCGGCGTCACCACGAGTGCGAGCCGGCCGGCCGATTGAAGGGCGATCGACTTTGGCAGCATTTCGCCGAGCACGATGTGAAGATACGTGAGGATGGCGATCGCGGCCACAGTTGCGAAGCCGTGCGCGGCCAGCCACGCGCTCCAGGTATTCGCGTCCATGCGCACACCCATCCATACGGCAAGCGCGCTTTCACCGAACATGCCGAGTCCGAGACTTGCGACGGTCACACCGATTTGCGCCGTGGCGATGTAGCGGTCCTGCTTCTTCGGATTGCGAAGCACGCTCTGGACGAGCCGAGCCAGGCGGTGGCCGTCGGCCGCACTCGCATCGATCGCGGCGCGAGGCGCGGTGACGATCGCGAACTCCGCGGCGACAAACAGCGCGTTCAGCGCGATGAGACAAGCGACGAGCACGACGATGAGGAGCATCTCAGTCGTCCTCGTCCGCGTACGCGGTGTCCAGGGTCGGCGGCGTCACGATAGCCGAGGCGACGACGCCCTGTTCGACGCTTTCGATCTCGACCGGCAGCTCCAGCACCTCCAGATGCTCGGCGGCCTCGGGCACGCGGCCCGCTGTCCGCGCGATAAATTCGCCGACCGTCTCCGCACCGGGCGGCCACGCGCCTTCAACCCAGACACGCGCGCGCTCGAGTGGCAGCGCGCCTGGGAGCCGCACCCGTCCATCCGCAAGCCGAAGCGGCAGCAGACGCGGCGTCTTGAATTCGTCGGGGACGTTCCCGAGCAGCTCTCCGATGACGTCTTCGAGCGTAATCAGGCCGGCCACCCGTCCGGCGCGATCGAGGACCATGGCCTGATGGCTATGGCGCTCGCGCAGAAACGCCAGGAGTCGATCGGCGGCCATCGATTCGGGCACGCGCACGATGGGACGCACGAGCGCGGCCAGCGATCCCGCTCGTCCGCGCTCCAGAAAGTGCATCACGACCGTTTTCGTGTGGAGAATCCCGACGACCTCGTCGAGCGTCCCGCGGTAGACCGGCAGACGGCTGAATGGACTCGAGGCCGCAATGCGGAACACGTCGGCAAGCGGGGTCGCGAGGTCAATCGCCGCAAGACGATCGCGCGGCACCATCAGCTGCTGCGCGTCGCGGAGCCCCAGTCTCAGCGCGCGGTGAAGCCGAAGTTGTTCCTGCGGCTCGAGCAGGCCGCCGTCCCGGCTCTCGGCGATGAGCAGCTCGATCTCCTCCGGCGAGTGCACGTGGCGGTGTGTCGCCGCCGGCACGCGGAGCGCCGCCCGCAGCGCCGCCGCGCTGCGATCCACAACCGTGATGAACCAGGAGTACAGGCGTCCCGACCACAGCATCGGACGAGTCGTCAGGAGCGCGGCTTGCGTTGGGTGCTGCAAGGCGGCGGCTTTCGGCACGAGCTCGCCAAGAATGACGGACAGGATCGTGAGCACCGAAAGAACGACCGCCGTCGCGACCGAAGCCGCCGTTTCGCGGCTCGCCCCCGTCCAGCGTTCGACGATCGGGGAAAGGCGCGGACTGAGGACGGCCTGCGCGTACGCGCCGAGAATCATGCCCGACAGCGTGATGCCGACCTGGGACGCGGCAATGTAGCGCGTCAGAAGCGCCGGACTGTCAACAATAGGAAGAAGGCGGGCCGCGATCGCATGGCCGTCCTCCGCCATGCGGCGGAGGCGGCTGCGACGGACGCCGACGGCGCCGAACTCGGCCGCGACATACAGCGCGTTGAGGCCGATCAGCAGCAGGATGATCGCCGCGGCCGCAAACACCCCCCGGATGGTACCTTATTCGGAACGCAGCGCCACGATGGGGTCGACGCGCGACGCGCGCAGGCCGGGAATCGCCGCCGCGGCGGCGGCGACCCAGGTCAGCAGCAGCGCGACCGCGCCGAACGTCACGGGATCGGACGGCGTGATGCCGAAAAGCAGCGTCTGCATCAGCCGTGTCAGCATCCAGGCGCCGCCGCCGCCGATCGCGATGCCGGCCAGCGTCGGGACGAGTGCCTGCGTCAGGATCATGCGCATGACGCCGGCGCGCTCGGCGCCGAGCGCGATCC
>JBOGIZ010000002.1:0-2523 GCA_050747805.1 Vicinamibacterales bacterium
CGCCAGCAGCTCGTGCCGATCAGTCGCGATCGCGGCGCCGTCGACCGCGGTCAGTCCGGCGATTCCTTCAATCGCGCGCGCGAGCGCGTCTTCCCACAGGCGGTCGCGATCGATGGCGTCGCGCCGCATCAGGTCGGCGAGCGCGGCGAATGGCGGCGCGAGCTCATACGATATCGGCGTCACGATCGACTCGCGCCAGCGGTCGCTCCCCGCGGGAACGATGAGGAGCAGTCCGCCGCGGCCGTGCGCGCGCATCGATACGGCAAGGCGCACCAACACGTTCACCGAATCGCTCCACGACGCCGGCGTGTCGAATCCGAGCAGCGACGAGAGCAGCGACGGACAGTCGGGCAGGCTCGACGCCTCCTCGTCCACGATCTTGATCTGCTCGCCCTCGAGCACGGCGATATTCGCGAACTTCGTCTGTTCGCCGGCGCGATGCTGCTTGACGACAAGGAGACCTGGCGCCGATACCTCGATCACCAGGCAGTAGGGCGGCAGCGAGCGCGTCGCGCCCCAGACGGCGCGGCTGCGTGCGGTGTCCCACACGCCGAGGTGGATGCCGGGCCGTTCGACCGCGGGCGCGACTCGCGCCAGTTCAGCCGGCGAGAGCGCCAGCGGCTCGGCAAACAACAGCGGATGCGCGACCGCGTCCGGCGGCGTCAGGGCCAGGGAAATCCTTGGTACGTAGCCCTCTTCGCGCCGCAGGCTCGTCCAGAACGCGGCCTCGATGAGCCGCTCGATCGTCTCGAGCGCGGGGATCGGCGTCGCTGCCGCGAGCGAGCCCAGGACGGCGGTCTCGGCGTGCCGCAGAAACTGGGCGCGGACCCGCTCGGCCACCGTTCTCGCCGCGGCATACGCGCCGTACGTCATAATTCATCTTACCTGTATGTCCAGACCCGACGCCCCGCCGCCGACCCCAACCGAACCTGCGCCGCCGGCGCCGCGCCCGTCGCTGTCGCGGCGCGCGCTTACCGCGGCGGCGGTGGTCGTTCTGGCGGCACTCGCGATTGTCGCGATGATTCGGTACACGCGGCGTGTCGACGCGACGATCGTGGGCGCGAGCGCGTCAGGCGAGCCCGTCAAACTTCTGCGCGATCGCGTCCCCGCGCCGCTGTTCGCCGCGCCCGACCTGAACGGGCGTCAGATCTCGATGGCCGCGCTGCGCGGAAAAGTCGTGCTCGTCAACTTCTGGGCCACGTGGTGTCCGCCGTGCCGCGAGGAAATTCCGGAGCTCATCGCCCTGCAGTCCCGCTACAAAGACCAACTCCAGATCATCGGGATCGCGCAGGATTCCGGCTCCGCGGAGGACGTCGCCAAGTTCGCCGCCTCGATGGGCATGAATTATCCCATCGTCATCGACACGCCGGAGATCGACCGCGGGTTTCCGCCGACGGCCTATCTGCCGACGTCGTTTCTCATTGACCGGGACGGACGCATCGCGCAGAAACACGTCGGCATGCTGAACGCGTCGCTCACGGAAACCGAAACGCGCGCGCTCGCCGGCCTCGACGCGAACGCGAAGATCGAGTACGTCGAAGACGACGAGAAAGCCCGGCTCGCCAGCGCGGCACAGGCGAACAAGATTCCCGGCGTCGATCTGAACGCTATCCCGGCCAATAAGCGCGGCGACGTCCTGAAAGCCTTGAACGAGGAGCACTGCACGTGCGGGTGCGAACTGACGATCGCGCAGTGCCGCCTCGACGATCCCAGCTGCGGCGTCAGTCTGCCGCTCGCCGAAGCGATCGTCAAGAAGATCGCTTCGAAGTAGTCGTCGTCAATTCCCAGGAGACAATTCCCAACGACTCAAGACGCCTGGATCGCCAGAAACGATCGAATACGGAGATCTTGAGAGTCGTTGGGAATTGTGTTCTTGAGAATTGACGACGAGGACCCTCAGCTCACCCGCCGCAGCGTGACATAGAGCGGCCCCGCGCCCATGATGAGCAGCATCGGGTAGGTCAGCTTCCCCGCGCGATTGATCGCTTCGAAGCGCACCTGCTCGCCGGGCTTCGCGTCGAACTTCACCGTTTTCCACACGAGCGTGTTGCTGACGCGGAGGCGGTGCGGACCGGGAGTCAGGTCGCGGCTGATGGCCTGGCCGAACATGAGATCGCCGATGCGCTCATCATCGAGATAGACAATGAGCTGCCGCTGCTGGAAATCGGACGGAGCCGTTCGCGTGACCGTCACCGAGGCGGGCTGCATGTTGTACAGCCGTTCCCAGTACTCGACGTCGTCGATTTGGGTATCGAGGATGGCTTCGAGCGTGTCCACCGAAGAATCCGATAAGGGCATCGCAGACCGTCAGGATATATCGAGTAGAGCCAGGAGAGGCAAGTGGTCTGACGCCCGCCGCGCCGCGGCGGAATCGATCACGTTGCACTGGCGGACCCGATCGACTTGGCCGGACGGCACAAACACATAGTCGAGCCGGACTTGCGGGGCCACAGCCGGCAGCGTCAGTCCTGGATCCGCGGGATGCAGCGCGCGGAACGCGTCCGCGTAGCCGCCGTCGAGCAC
>JBOGIZ010000003.1:0-3079 GCA_050747805.1 Vicinamibacterales bacterium
TTGGTGAATTGAGTTGGTGAGTTGGTGAATTCGGAAGGTGCGCGCATGTAGCGCCGGCATGCCGATTCACCAATTCACGATTTCAATTCACCCATTCTCCAATTCACCAATTCAATTCACCAATTCACGAACTCACCAATTCACCAATTCTCTCTATCACCACCTGTCCGTGGAACCTGCCGTTCTCGATGAAAATCCGCCCGCTGGCCTTGCCCGCCACCATCGCGCCGATCACGAACACGCGCGGCACGTTGGTTTCGAATGTCTCGGGGTGGTGGCGCGGCCCGCACGTCTCGGGATTGATCTCGACGCCCGCCGCGCGCAGCAGCGAATTGTCTGACACGTAGCCCGTCAGCAGGAACACCCCGTCGGCGGGAAGATCCTCGCGGGCGCCGTTCTGCTCGATCACCACGCTGGTCGGGCGAATCTCGACAACTGATGCATTGAACCGCGCGGCGACGGAGCCTTCCCTGATCCGATTGTCGATGTCTGGCTTCACCCAGTACTTGATCGAATCGCCCATGGCCGCGCCGCGGTGCACGATCGTCACGTGCGCGCCGGCCCGGTACAAATCGAGCGCCGCCTCTGCCGCCGAGTTCTTGCCGCCGACGATCACGACCTGCCTGCGGAAAAACGGATGCGGCGACGTGTAATAGTGCGACACCTGCGGCAGATCCTCGCCCGGCACGCCCATCAGGTTCGCATAGTCGTACGCCCCGGTCGCGAGGACGATGTAGCGGGCGCGCCGGGTACGGCGGGCCATGCCGCGCGTGTGCTCGGATTCGACCCGGAACGCCCCGTCCGTGCCGTCGCGGCCGATCGCCGTCACCCGCTCGTCGAAGGCGATCCGCAGACCATAGGCGTCGGTGACCCGGCGGTAGTAGCGCAGCGCTTCGATGCGCGACGGCTTGTCGTTCGGGCTCGTGAATGGCATCCCTCCGATCTCCATCAGCTCCGGAGTCGTGAAGAACATCATCTCCGTCGGATAGTGCAGCAGGGAGTTGACGAGCGCGCCCTTCTCGAGCACGTCGTAGCTGAGGCCGCCTTTGTGCGCGGCGATGGCCGCGGCCAGACCGGCCGGGCCGGCCCCCACAATGAGCACGTCGAGGATGTCGTGTGAAGCGTGGTTCATCGCTTTCGCCGCACGGGCGCCGGATGATATTCAAACAGTACGTTGCTGACGATCGCCACGGGGCGTCCGGGCATGACCGCCGTTTCGTGGCCGGCGGGCGTCTGCGCGTCAAGCGATTCTCCGAGCAGGCTCACCTGATCCACGTCCGCGGGAACATCCACGAAAATCTGCTCGTGACCGACCGGCGCCACGGCTTTCAGTCCGCCAGGCCCGGCGCCCCCGCCGATGCGGTCGAACAAGTCTGCGGCCGTTCGGAATTCAGCGTCGACCGTGGCGTCCTGGATCACGTCCCCCTTCATCGTGACGACCCCGATCACCGCCCGGTAGCGTGCATACGCTTTGCCGCGCGCGGTCTCTTCCTCCGAGTACATGTGGCGCGCGTGCAGATCGAAACTGAGCGTGCCTTTTCCCGTATGCGCCGGCAGCGCAATCAGGACGCCTTGCGCCGGGTCCCGGCCCGCGGGCACATCGCAGAAACTTCGGATCGTCTTCACGCCCATACCGATGAGCGATGGGCAGGTGATCTCGGGCGTGCCGGTCTTGAGCGCCGCGGATCGCGCGGCGGTCTTCTTCTGCGGAGTCCGGCTCTGCGGCGCCGACGCGATCGACAACGACGCGGCCACGATCACGATCGACGCGATCAGAAACGGTCGCATCCTTTGAGTATAAACTGCGAAGCGCGGGGTGCGGGGTGCGGGGTGCGGGGTGCGGGGCGCGGAGGGTTCGGAGTGTGGAGTGTCGAGTGCGGGACAGCGACTACCCGCGGCGTATCGTCTGCCTGACCGAAGAGACGACCGAGGTGCTGTATCTCCTCGGTGAAGGCGATCGTGTGGTCGGCGTTTCGGGCTACACGGTGCGGCCGCCCGAAGCTCGGCAGAAGCCGAAAGTGTCGGCATTCATCAACGCGCGGTTCGACAAGATCGACGCGCTGCGGCCGGATCTGGTGCTCGGATTTTCAGATCTGCAGGCCGACATCGCCCGCGAACTGATTCGGCGCGGCTACGCCGTCCACGTGTTCAATCAGCGCAGCGTCGCGGAGATTCTGGTGATGGTCCGGACGGTCGGCGCGCTGATCGGGCGCAGCGCAGACGCGGAACAACTGGCGTCTCGCCTCGAGGCAGGGCTCGACGACATCCGTGCGCGCGCGGCGACGCTCTCCATGCGGCCTCGCGTTTTCTTCGAAGAATGGGACGACCCCCTCATTTCCGGCATCCGCTTGGTCGAGGAGCTCGTCGAGATCGCCGGCGGCGACCCGATCTTTCCGGAGCTGCGCGACGCACGCCTCGGCAAAGACCGCATCGTCGATCCTGGCGAGGTGGCGCGGCGCGATCCGGAGATTATCGTGGCGTCGTGGTGCGGCAAGGCTCTGCGAAAGCGGACGATCGCCGAGCGCGCCGGATGGCAGGACATGTCTGCCGTCCGCACCGATCGGATCTACGAGATCAAATCAACGTACATCCTGCAGCCCGGGCCGGCATCGCTGACCGACGGCGTCAGACAGCTTCAGGAGATCATCGTCAATTGGCAACGGCCAACGTCCAATTCCTCGAGGAGCCAGGATCGGCGCACGGCATCTCAATCCGATCGCGTTGGATAGTTGGGAATTGGAGGTGTCTGATTAGCGCGTCCCGCGCCGACGGAGCATTTCGCTTCGGGATCCCGCTCCGCGCGCCGGAAAAACGCTCTGCCGCGGGCTTGTCGGCGGAAGCACGGGGCCCCGGAGTCCTCGCGTGGTAAACCCCGTGCGGATTTCGGGCCGCTCCAGCGCGTTTTTCCGACTGACGCTTCCCCGGCGGGCTCCGAGGGATCCCTCCGCGAAACGCTCCGTCGGCGCGGCACGCGCTAGCTCCCCTGGAAGCGTGATGCGTTGTATAAGTCCCGGAGCGCGGCGCCCGGATGGCAAGGCGCGACGACCGAGCATAGTGGGCATATGCGAGGAAGGAGCAA
>JBOGIZ010000004.1:0-2823 GCA_050747805.1 Vicinamibacterales bacterium
AGAAAAAACTGCTCGCGGTCTTTCTCGCGATCGGCGCGGCCGCGACGGCCGCGATGTATTTCATCACTCGCGGCGACTGGCTGTTCGCGCTAGTCCTGTTCATGATCGGCAACGTTGGCGTGGCTGGAAGCTTCATTTTCTACGAGTCGCTGCTGCCGCACCTGGTCGGGCAGGACCAGCTCGATATCGTGTCCGCGGCGGGCTACGCGATCGGCTACATCGGCGGCGGCGTGATGCTGGCGATCGACATCCTGATCATGAGCGAGCCGTCATGGTTCGGTCTGGCGGATCGCGGCATGGCCGTGCGCGTCGCGTTCGCTGGAGTCGCCGTCTGGTGGGTGCTCTTTTCGATCCCGATCTTCCGCCGGGTGCCGGAGCCGCCGCGGCGCCTCGAGCGCGACGAGCGCGCGGGCCAGAATCCCCTTGGGACCGCGGTGCGCGGGCTGATCGAAACGTTTCGCGAACTGCGCCTCTATCGAGAAGCGTTCGTGTTCCTTCTGGCGTTTCTGCTCTACAACGATGGCATCCAGACGATCATCCGGATGGCGACGACGTACGGCACCGAGATCGGGATCAACGACAACGCCATGCTTGGCGCGCTGCTCATCACGCAGTTCATCGGCGTCCCCTTCGCTTTTCTGTTCGGAATGTTCGCGGAGCATATCGGCGCGAAGGCTGCGGTGTTCGTCGGCCTCGCCGCCTACGCCGGCATCACGCTGCTCGCGTACTTCATGCACAACGCCTGGCAATTCATCGGACTGGCGCTGCTGGTCGGGATGGTGCAAGGCGGCACGCAGGCGCTCAGCCGCTCGATGTTCGCGAGCATGATCCCGAAGCACAAGTCGTCGGAGTTCTTCGCGTTCTTCGGCGTGTTCGAGCGCTACGCGGGGATTCTCGGGCCGGCGATCTTCGCGTGGATGGCGGCGCACAGCGGCACGAGCCGCAACGCGATCCTGTCGGTGCTCGTGTTCTTCATCGTCGGCGCGGCGCTGCTCGCGTTCGTCGACGTCGCCGAGGGCCGCGTCGTCGCGAGAGCGGCGGAGGCCGAGATGGCACGGACGCCCTCTGGCCGCTGACGGTGATCGAGCCGCGCATGTTTTTCGGCGGCACGGCGAACTGCCGGCTAGGCGGGTCGTGGGCGGAGCATTTTCGCTCCGAAATCCCGCTTCGCGCGCCGGCAGAACGCTTCTCCGGCGGCTTGTCGGCGGAAGCGCGGGGCCCCGGGACTTGGCGCGTGGTACACCCCGCGCGGATTTCTCGCGCCTCTGGACCGTTCTGCCGTCTGACGCGGGTCCGGCGCGCTCAGAGGGATTTCTGCGCGAAACGCTCCACCCACGACCCGCGAAGCAGAGACCTCGCACGCAATTCCCAAGGGTCCGACGCTGCGTCTTCGGTCGCCTTGAGTAGTTGGCAGTTGGCGGTTGGGAATTGATCTATGTTTCTTTCCACTCAACTCGTCGTCATCGGAGCCGGCCCGGGCGGGTACGCGGCGGCATTCTACGCGGCCGATCGCGGGCTGCAGGTTGCTCTCGTGGATCCCGAGAAAAATCCCGGCGGCGTCTGCGTCTATCGTGGATGTATTCCGTCGAAAGCGCTGCTGCACGTGGCGAACGTCATTGCGGAGTCGGCGCACGCGAAGGACTTCGGCGTCGACTTCGAGAAGCCGTCGATCCATCTCGATCGGCTGCGCGCGTTCAAGGACAAGGTCGTCGGTCAGCTGACGGCCGGCGCCGGACAGGTGCGGGACCTGCGAAAGATCCGCCACGTCCAGGGCATGGCGGCGTTCCGCGATCGCCGCACGCTCGAGATCAGCCTCGCCGCCGGCGGAACGGAAACGCTGACGTTCGAGCACGCCATTATCGCGACCGGTTCGCGCCCCGCATCGGTCCCCGGGCTCGTGCTCGACAGCCCGCGCGTGATGGACTCGACGGCCGCGCTCGATCTGCCCGATATCCCCCGCTCGCTCCTGGTGGTCGGCGGCGGCTATATCGGTCTCGAGCTGGGATCGGTCTACGCGGCCCTCGGCAGCCGCGTTACCGTCGTCGAGATGACCGACGGGCTGCTGCCTGGCGCGGATCGCGACCTCGTGAACATTCTGGCGCGCCGCATCCAGGCGATCTGCGAAGCCGTGCTGCTCGAAACGAAGGTCGTCGCGATGAAGACGGACGGCGATGCCGTCACCGTAACGCTCGAAGCGAAAGGCGGCGAGCGGAAGGACCAGACGTTCGATCGGGTGCTCGTGTCGATCGGCCGTCGTCCGAATTCCGCGATTCCTGGACTCGATCGCACGAACGTCGACGTGGATCGGCGCGGTTTCATCGTCGTTGACGAGGCGCGGCAGACGCGCGAACCCGGCATTTACGCGATCGGCGATGTAGCCGGCGAGCCCATGCTCGCGCACAAAGCGTCGCACGAGGGCCGGGCCGCGGTTGACGCGATCGCCGGCGATCGGAACGTTGCGTTCGAGCCCCTTGCGATCCCCGCGGTGGTGTTCACCGATCCCGAAATCGCGTGGTGCGGCCTCACGGAAACCGAGGCGACGAAACAAGGCCGGGAGGTGTCGATTGCGCGATTCCCCTGGGGCGCGTCCGGCCGCGCGATCTCACTGGGACGCACCGACGGCGCAACCAAGCTCGTCATCGATCCCGGCACCGAGCGCGTGCTCGGCGTCGGCATTGTCGGTCCCGGAGCGGGCGAGCTGATTTCGGAAGGCGTGCTCGCGATCGAGATGGGCGCGACCGCGCGCGACGTCGCGATGACGATCCATCCGCATCCGACGCTGTCGGAAACGGTTATGGAGTCAGCCGAAGTCTTCTTCGGCAC
>JBOGIZ010000005.1:0-3947 GCA_050747805.1 Vicinamibacterales bacterium
CCGGCGGCCTGCGGTCCTGTGTAAGCAGATCGATCGTGCGAGTCTCCCAGATGTTGTAACTTTCCAGATCGGTCAGCACACCGGGACGGAGGAGCGGCGGCCATTCACCCCGTGCATCGAGGCCATCGAGCTCGCCCACTCCGGTGAGGGTTTCGGGCGCGTCCACGACACGAAGGGGTTCGCACCAATTGAACACGAGCGCCGCGGCAGTCGGACAGAAATGCGACAGCGACACGAATGTGCCGCGCGCATCGTGCAGCACGCGCCGAGGGAACATGCGGCATGTCAGCGGCAGCGCCGCCTGCGTGCCGAGACGATGAATCTCGCACAGCGACGTGCCGCGATCGAAGAAGACGCAGCTGCCATCCGGATGTCGAGCGGCGTGCGCTCCGCCGCGGTTGTCCCGGATGAACCCTCCAGGGACGAGCGGCAGGCTCCCTGCACTGACAAATTCGTTGCCGTCGAACGGTATTGGCCAGCCGGCGCGGCAGCAGGCGCCGGAATGCCGGCACCGATACGCGGCATGCATGTTCAGGCACTTAGCCATGACCGGTGTCAAAACATCCGGGTATGATTTTGGTCGAGATTTCCATGTTCAGACGACTGCTTCTGCTAGTGCTCTGCGCCTTGCCGTCATCGGTGTGCCTCGCTCAGGCTCCGGCCGCGCTCCGGATTGTCAGCGCCGGTCCGGCCGGCGACGTGTCCAAGATCGAGGAGGCGAACGAGATTCGCGTGGTGTTTTCCGAGCCGATGGTCGCGCTCGGTCAGGCTCCCGTCAATCTGAAGCCGGCGTTCGTTCACATCGCGCCGTCCGTGGCGGGCACCTTTCGCTGGTCCGGCACCACAATCCTGATCTTTACGCCGGCAAAGCACCTGCCGCTCGCCACGAAATACGACGTCTCGATCGACGCCGGCACCACAGCTGCCAGCGGCCATACGCTTCCGGCACCTTACACGTTTTCGTTTACCACGCCGACCGTTCATCTGCTGAGCACCACTTGGTACCGTCCGAACGGACGCTTCGACGCCGCACCGATCATTCTCCTTCGATTCAACCAGCCGGTGAAGCCGTCCGACGTCGTCGGACACGTGACGGCCGCGTTCGAGGCTCACGAGTTCGTCGCACCGGTCCTTCCGGCGTCCGCGGTCTCGCGCCTCCGCGCGATCGATTCGCGCGCAGAGCAGGCCTTTCGCGATAAGGTGACGCGTGCCACGCAGGCCGCATCCGCGACCGCAACGGTCTCGTTGAAGCTCACGGGGGACTGGGACAGAAAAAAATTCCTCCCGTCGCCCGAGATGGTTGTGCTCCAGGCCACGAATCCGGTGCCGCCGGACAGCTGGGTGCGCGTGGAGACCGACGGCCGCATCCCGTCGCTTGCCGGCCGCGCGGTCGCGCTCAAGGCGGAAACGTACACCATCAAGGTCGAGCGGACGTTCTTCGTCGACGGCTTTCACTGCACCAGCCAGTGCGATCCGGACCTCAACAATCCCATCGAACTGCGCGGCACGGTAAAAACCACTGAATTCGCCGCGGCGCTCAAGGCGGTCGACGTCACCGACCCTGCGCGGGAGCGTCCACTTGCGAAGTCGACGCCGAAGCCGGGCGACAGCTTCGATCGCGACGAATCGGACGCGCTCGCATTCGGCGACGCCGGATTCGATGCACAGCCGCCGGTCTCGACATGGCTTGCCGTCCTGCCGCCGGAGCTTCACGCCGACGATGGCCAGACGCTTGGCTATTCGTGGGCCGGAACGGCGGAGAACTGGCACGCCCGCGCGTTCACGAGCTTCGGCGACGGCCACGGCGTCTGGGAAACGGGCGGCGGCGCGCATCTCCCGTTTTACGCGCGCAACTTCCAGAACGTCACGCAGTGGGCCGCGCCGCTCGATCTCGCGCACCTGATGCCGACGCTGCGCATGCTGCAGAAGGACGATTTTCACACCGCGCCGGCTGTGACGCCCGTCGAGCGCCGCCTCGGCGGCGCGCCGGACCAGATTCTCTCCCACGGTCTCGACATGTCCTCCGTGCTCTCGCCGTCGGGGACCGGGCTTGTGTGGGCGGCCGTCAAGGACGGCACGCCAATCGCCAAAACGCCTGTCTCTCAGCATCGCGATAACCTGCCGCAAGTTCGCGCGACCGTCGTCCAGGTCACCAATCTTGCGATCACGGTCAAAGACAGCCCGGCCAACACGCTCGTCTTCGTGACGCGGCTCGATAACGCGGCACCGGTCGCGGGCGCGAAAGTCTCGATCGTGAAGCTCGACGGCCAGCCGTTCTGGACGGGAACGACCGGCGTGGACGGGGTCGCGATGGCGCCGCAGACGCGCCTGCGGGATCCGGACAACTGGTCCGAGTTCGCGTTCATCGTGACGGCCGAGAAAGACGGCGACGTCGCGTACGTCGGCAGCGACTGGAACGATGGGCTGAGCCCGTGGGAATTCGGGCTGTCCTTCAATCTTCAGGAAGCCGACGCGCTCCTTCACGGCACCGTCTTCACGGACCGAGGCGTCTACCGACTCGGCGAAGAAGTACATCTCAAGGCGGTGCTGCGCTACAACGCGCCCGCGGGCGTGCAGCTGCTGCCCGAAGGCACACCCGTTTCGATTCAGGTCCGCGACGCGCGCGACCAGCTCGTCGACGATCGGGTCGTCAAGGCCAACGCGTGGAGTACTGCGGAATGGACGATGACCGTCCCGCAGGACGGGGCGCTCGGCGACTACCAGGTGTCGGCAATCCTCCAGAGCGATCGCGCGAAAACGATCGTTCGCCGGAACGGCCGCGACGTGGACGAATCGTATCGATTCTGGAACCGGACCGTGCACGCATCGTTTCTCGTCGCCGCGTATCGACGTCCCGAATTCCGCGTCGACGTCACGCTCGGCGGCGGCACGCTCGTCGCGGGCGAAGCGTTGAAGGGCGTCGTCGCGGCACGCTATCTCTTTGGCGCGCCGATGAGCCGCCGGCCCGTGCACTGGACGTTCACTCGCGCGGCCGTCTATTCCGCGCCCGACGCGGTGACGTCGAAGTACTCGCCCGATCAATGGACATTCGTCGGATTCCCCGCAGACGATGAAACGACGCCGCCGAAAACCGATATGGGCGCCGACAACGCGCAGCTGACGGCAGCGGGCGACGTCGCGCTGCCGCTCCAGACCGACGCGAAGGCCGGGTTGCCGTACGCCTACACACTCGAAGGAGATGTCGAGGACGTCTCGCGCCAGCACATCGCGAACCGCACCAGCGTCGTTGTGCATCCGGCGCCGTGGTACCTCGGAATCAAGCACTTCCCGCTGTTCAATCAGCAGCGCGACGGCGTGCACACGGCGTTCGTTGCCGTCGGTCTCGACGGCAAACCCGTTCCCGGCGTTCCGATCACCGTGACGCTGACCGAGATTCAGTGGGAAAGCGTCCGCCAGGCCGAAGGCAACGGCTTCTACTCGTGGGAATCGCATCGCAAGACGGTTCCGGCCGGCGAATGGCACGTGACGAGCGCACTCGATCCCGTTCCGCTGAACGTGCCGCTCTCGGCAGGCGGCTATTTCGAGCTGACCGCGCGCGCCGACGCCGACCGCGGGCGATTCACGACAACACGGACATCGTTCTATTCGATGGGTGCCGGATACACGGCGTGGGAGCGATACGACCACAACCGGATCGATCTCGTTGCCGACAAGACGACGTACAAGCCCGGCGAGACGGCGCACGTCATGATCGAGTCTCCTTGGGAGCAGGCGACCGTCCTCGTGACGACCGAACGCGAAGGCATTCGATCCCACCGGGAGTTCCCGCTGTCGTCGACCCAGCAATCGATCGACGTGCCGATTACCGACAGCGACATCCCGAATCTGTACGTATCGGTGCTGCTCGTCAAAGGCCGAACGAAGCCCGCACAGCCCGCTGTTGCCAGCGAAGGAGCGGAGCGAGTGAGCCACGCGAACGGAGCGAG
>JBOGIZ010000006.1:0-1978 GCA_050747805.1 Vicinamibacterales bacterium
AGACCGCTGGTACGCCCTTCGCTGTTCTGAATCCCGCACCCTGAGCCTGGTCGGCTGCTTCGCGTGATCTCGTCGCGCGATCTCCGAGACCATGATGATCGAGCACTCGACGCGCGCCGTGGAGACCTTCGGCACCTGCGCGAGCAGGGCCTTGTGCGGACCATTCCCATCGACGGTCGCCGTGACGTTGCCGTGGTCCTCACCGACCCTGGCCGACACCTGCTCGAATCGCATCGCCGGGATCGCGGCGACAACCCCGACCACGGAGCGCGCTCCCCTGACTCCCGCCAGCACTTCTACGCCGAGCTGAAGAAGCCGCGAGAGATGGAGCACGACGTGCAGATCTTCCGCGCATACGAGCGTGAGGCCGAGCGTCTGCAGGAACGCGGCGCGCGCATCGAGCGTGTGCTTCTGGACTACGAACTCAAGCGCAAATACCAGCAGTTCCTGCAGGAGCACAATCGAGGTCGCGCCGACAGCGACGGCCGTCCCGATCGAGACGAGTCCGAGATCCAGGACTGGGCCTATGAACACGATCTGCCCTACTTCGACGGCCACGTGCATTTTCCGGATGCGCGCATCGAGTACGTCGACGAGGACGGTCGCCTGGACCATCGTGATCTCGAGGTCCTGACGGTCCATTATCGAGGCGCGCACGGCGCTGCCGCGAGCCGTTCAGGCTTCGCGACGTTCGGCGGATCGAGTGCCCGGACCGGTGGCGCGCCGTACGATCCGGATCTTGCCGCGGAGCTGTTGCGATGAGTACCGAAGACCGCGTCAAAGCCGTCGCCGAATTTGGATTCACCGAGCGTCAGGCGCGGTTCCTCGTAACCGTGATGCTGCACTCGGGCGTCTGTCTGCTGCGCCAGTACACGGCGTTTGCGGGCATCAGGCACGGGCACAAGACCCGGAAGTTTTTCGCCAAGCTCGTCAGAGGCGGACTCGCCGTCGAATATCCGTGCCGGCATAATCGCGGGCGCCTGTACCACGTGCGCGCCAAGCCGCTCTATCGAGCCATCGATCAGACCGACAGCCGCTATCGCCGGCCACTCTCGGCGACGCGCGTTGTCGAGAACTTGGGATTCCTCGATGCCCTGCTTTCGAGTCCCTCGGTCGTCTGGCTGGGAACGTCCGACGACACGCGCGTGCACCTGCCGTCGCTCGCCGGCGTGAGCCCGGAGCAACTCGATCCAGTGATTGCCGATGACGTCCGCAGCACCCGTGCCGTCCGCGGTCGGATGGCGACGGGCATCGATCTGAGTGGCCGATGGGTGTTCCTGTACGTCCCAACCGACACTCGGATCGAGGGCTTCCACTGGTTCGTTCAGCGGCACGCGGGCTTGCTCGCGACCTTGGCGTCCTGGATGGTTCGGGTCGTATTCCAGCCACCGCTCGGGTCGGCCCCCGACCGGTATGCCGAGACGTTCAAGCTCGCGATCGCGAGCGTCCAGCCTGACATCCTCAAGACCCTCCGGTGGTACTTCAAGCAGCGTCGCGCGCACACCATCGAGGGCGCCGAGATCAGATGTGCGTCCAGCGAGTGAATCATGAACCCGGTGCAAGACACGGTGATCAACAGGTCCACATCCTGTGGCGACACCCGGGCCCTGTTCAGGCACGTCTCCGCGGCGGTGCGCCCAAGCGCCACGGCGTGCGTTTGGTACTCGCGCGTCGTCTGCGTCAGCGAACGGGGCTGGACGATGTACTCCACGGGAAAGATCGCGTGCCGTGTATGCACCTGCGCGTTGTCGACGACCGACATCATGGCCTCGAGACGTCGCTCCTCGACGCGGAATACGCGGCGGATGTACGTCTTGACCTCCTCGCGCGTCAGAACGTGCGGCGGGACAGCGGTCGCTGTGGCGGCAATCGTGCCGGCGCAGCCGTGATGCGGGTCGACCCGTGCGGACGCCATCCTCGCCCCAGGTGCTTCATTTGGTTGCTCCACAATGCAGTAGCGCAGTAGCAAGAGTGCCTC
>JBOGIZ010000007.1:0-2595 GCA_050747805.1 Vicinamibacterales bacterium
CGTCGCCCCCCACCAAAGCGCGGCGACCAGCCCCACGGCGCCGATGAGACCGCCTGTCACCCCTGAACCGGCGACCAGCGCGGCCACGCAGGCGCCGGCGAGGACCGCGATCAACATATCGAGCGACGTGCCCAGAATGGAGCGATGCACGACGTCGCGCTGCAGGAGATCGTCGATCGCCGTCGCCTGCACTTCCGCGCCGACGAACTGCGTGTCGAGCGGCGTCGCAACGACCTCGCGCGTGCCAAGGGCGGTCGTGCCAATGAGCACGATGGACCCGCGCAGTCGGTCGCCGATCGCGCCGTTGAGGACGTCGACGGCGGAGTAATAGGGGAACGTGTGCTTCCTGCCGCGGAATCCGAGCAGCAGATTGCTCTTGCCATCGAGCGGAACCGACAGATCGGCGATCGTCAGCGTCGAGGCGTTGACGTTCGAGACGGTCAGTGTGGAATGATCCGCGCCCATCGCGGCTGCGTAAGCGGTGAGCGCCAGACTCGGATAGACGCGCCCATCGAGCTCCGCCAGAAGCGGCGCGCGCCGCAGGATACCGTCCGCGTCGGGTGCGGCGTTCAGGAATCCGGCGCGCGTCGCCGCTCGTGCCAGAACCGAGAGATTGCAGACGGCGCCGGTCGCGTGGAAGAACGGCTCATCGCTCTGCTCGCCTGGAGGCTGCACGACCGCCAATGGCAGCGAGGGCAGCACGCAGGGGCGCGTGGACGCTCCACCGGGATCGAATGTCAATCCGTAGCCCAGGACCGCGCCGCTGTCGCGCAACGTGGTGGCCAGCGCCCGATCCGGCGCGCCGGCCGACTGTTCATCCGGGTTTTCTCCCGCCGCGTCGTGGCGATCCGATTCGGCGAAGATCACGTCGATCGCAACGACCGCCGCGCCGCTCGCGCGAAGGTTGGTAATCAGGCGCCCCATGACGTCGCGTCGCCACGGCCACTGTCCGACCGCCGCCAGGCTTCGCTCGTCGACGTCCACGATGGCGACCCGCCCCGACGGCTGCCGCGTGGCAGCCGAGCGTACGACGATGTCGTAGGACGCCTCGTCGAGGCGCGCAAAAAATGGCGGGCGATAAACGGCCAGCATCGCGGCGGCGAGCACGGGGACGATGCCGCTGAGGAGAACGAGACGGCGGCCGGGAGGAGCCGACAGCTTCAGCACGGCCGCTACCTGACCGTGATCTCGACGCGGCGATTGCGCGGCTCGGGCGTATTGTCGCGTGTCTTGATCAGGAGATCGCCCTCGCCGTGCGACGTGACATCCATCAGCGAGGGCGAGAGGCCCGCGTCCGCGAGGATGGTGCGCACCGCATCCGCGCGCTTCAGGCCGAGCGCGAGATTGGATGTGCGATCGCCCATCGTGTCGGTATGGCCAATGATCACGACTTCCGGGACGGGGAATGCCTTGACCGCGACGAGAATCTCGGGTACGAGTGCGGCGGAGGCTTCGGTGAGCGAGTCCGATTCGAATTTGAAATAGAGGACGAAGTGGCGCGGCGCGGACGGCAACGCCGCCAGCGCGGCCCCGAACAATCGCTTCACCTCATCGTCGCTCAACGTGGTCGCCGGGCCAGGGGCGGCGTTCGCCGTCACGCGCAGCGATGCCCTGGGAGTCGACAGATCGATCGAACCAAATCCGTTCGAAACATGAATCCGCCCGGTGATCTGAGTGTCTGGGTCTGGCAGGAGTGCGATGAGCGTCGGGGCGGGCGGCACCACCGGCGCCGCGGGCGCAACCCGCGCAGCGCCGCAGCCGGCAGACAGCACGAGGCCGAGAAGGCCCGACAGGAGCCACGCGCGGGCCACTTGCGCGAGACCTCTAGACACCCACGCGGATCGCGACGGTCGTACCCCTGACGCCGACGATTGCGGACGGCGTTTCAAGGCGGACCGAATCGGGCGCCAGCTTGGCCATCCGGCCCGAGATGTACACGGCGACGCCGCGCACGAATTGAAGCACCATGCCGAATCCGCGTTCGCCCGGCGAATACACGTATCGATCGACTTTCATCTCGCTGTTCGGACCGAGCGAGACGCGCGTGTCGTCCTGCAGCGTCACGCCGACCGTACTGTCCGTCGCTGTTCGCAGCGTGTCGGTCGCGTAGATGGGATCGCCCGGTTTGGCTGTCGTCGTGCCGTGCTCGCGCACAATCAACGCCGTTCCCGAGACCGTCTTGATGTGACCGGCGGGTGCCGGTGCCTGCGCCGCCGCCGGACTCGCGACCGCCGCGACGATCGCAAGGGCCGCCAGGGATCGGACGAGACCGTTCATGTCATCCTCCAGACGCCGACGATTCGGACACTGACTTACGATTTTGTCAGCCGGTGCTCGACGATTCCCCGAAATCATTGACGCAAATCGAAGGCGACGGACTCATTGCACCGGCCGTACCCGATGCTTCTATTTCCTCGGCACGGTGATCGCTGATTGTCCTGCCGCTTTGCGCTTGGCGTTGAGCGCGGCCAGATCGACGGTCGTCAGCGTTGTCCACTGCGCCATCACGGTCGCGGCCTGGTGCCGGGCGTCGGTGCACGCCGCGGTGTCGCGTGCCGTCGGCGCCATGTCAGCAGCCTGGAGGGCCATCGCGGC
>JBOGIZ010000008.1:0-2438 GCA_050747805.1 Vicinamibacterales bacterium
CGCCGGGGCAGCCTTGTCCGTCGTCCCGAGTCCCTGGTCCCTGGTCCCTTTGATATGCAATGGCTCCGCCGGAGCTTTATCGCGGGCTTCTTCGTCATCGTCCCGCTGTTCATCACGGTGGCCGCAATCCTGTGGCTGTTCCGCCTGGTGGACGGCTTCGTCGGGCCCGAGGTCCAGAAGTACTTAGGCCTGCACGTCCCCGGCCTCGGTCTTGCGACGACGGTGATGGCGATCGTGATCGTCGGGGCCGTCGCCACCAATGTCGTCGGCAAGCGCCTGCTGCAGCAGGCCGAGCGGCTGCTGCTGCACGTGCCGCTCTTCCGAAGCATCTACGCGCCGATCCGTCAGCTGGTCGCCGCGTTTTCTCCCGACAATGAATTTGGATTCAAGCGCGTCGTGCTCATCGACGACGCGCCCGGCGGCTACCGCCTCGGGTTCCTGACAAAGGAATTTACGGTCGATCGCGGTCAAGGGTCCGAACCGCTCATCGCGGTCTACGTGCCGACCAACCATCTCTATCTCGGCGACATTGTCATCTGCGCGCGCGATCGCGTGGCGTATCCGGACGTCACGGTGCAGGAAGGGATACGCATTTTCCTGACCGGCGGGATGGCGATGGCGGGGCGCCTGAGGGCGCGCCGCGGCGACGATCGCGTGGGAGATTTCCGGGTATAATCCCGTGTTTTGACCCGTGGCGAACGGGCGACCGCGAGTGAGGCACGCGCGCGGAGCGCCTCCGCGCGGGCGCGTTCGGCGTGGCCCGCCGGAGTTCTAACGTTACTAACGCGGGCCAAGCGGGCAGGAAGCCTCGAGAACGCGCGTCGGGAACCGGCGGGGTGAACCCCGCCCAGAAACCCGCGGGGAAAAGCCCCGCCCAAAAAAAGGACAAGAATGATCGCGAAGATCCGAACCCTGTTGCTGCTCGCCGCGCTTCTCGTGCCGGTGGGATACGCGACGCCCGCCCTCGCCCTCGAGACGGCGCCGGCCGCGTCCGCGCAAACCTCCGCCGACCGCGCGCCCGCGGCGGCCCAGGATCAGGGCGGCGGCGAGGCGAGCCTGATTCTTCCCGATCTGACGACGCAGAGTTTCCGCGGGGTGAACGGCCGATCGCTGCTGATGTGGGGGCTCGCGTTCTGCGTGCTTGGCTTCGCCTTTGGGCTGGCGATCTTCGTGCGGCTCAAGAATCTTCCGGTGCACCGTTCGATGCTGGAGGTGTCCGAGCTGATTTACGAGACGTGCAAGACGTATCTGGTCACTCAGGGGAAGTTCATCTTGCTCCTCGAGGTCTTCATCGGGGTGATCATGATCTTCTATTTCGGCGTGCTGCGGCACTTCGACGCCGTGAAGGTCGTGATCATCGTCCTTTTCAGCCTGCTCGGGATCGCGGGCAGCTACGGCGTCGCGTGGTTCGGCACCCGCGTGAACACGTTCGCCAACTCGCGCGCGGCGTTTGCGGGGCTCGCCGGCAAGCCGTATCCGATTTACGCGATTCCGCTGCAGGCCGGGATGAGCATCGGGATGCTGCTCATCAGCGTCGAGCTGTTCATGATGCTGTGCATCCTGCTCTTCATTCCCGGCGATTACGCGGGTCCCTGCTTCATCGGGTTCGCGATCGGCGAATCGCTCGGCGCCGCGGCGCTCCGCATCGCGGGCGGCATTTTCACCAAAATCGCCGACATCGGATCCGACCTGATGAAGATCGTCTTCAACATCAAGGAAGACGACGCGCGCAACCCGGGCGTCATCGCGGACTGCACCGGGGACAACGCGGGCGATTCGGTCGGGCCGAGCGCCGACGGCTTCGAGACATACGGCGTGACCGGTGTGGCGCTCATCGCGTTCATCCTCGTCGCGGTGACCACGCAGGCCGTGCAGGTGCAGCTGCTCGTGTGGATCTTCGTGATGCGCGTCATGATGATCGTCGCCAGCAGCATTTCGTACCTGCTGAACGAAACGATCTCGAAAGCGCAATTCGGCACGTCGAGCGAGATGAACTTCGAGACGCCGCTGACGCGCCTCGTGTGGCTCACGTCGTTCATTTCAGTCGGACTCACGTACCTCGTCTCGAAGCTGGTCATCCCGGAGGTCGGCGGCGATCCGACGCTCTGGTGGAAGCTGTCGACCGTCATTACCTGCGGCACGCTCGCGGGCGCCATAATTCCCGAGCTGGTGAAGGTGTTCACGTCGGTCGAGTCGACGCACGTGCGCGAGATCGTCGCCGCGTCGCGCGAAGGCGGCGCGTCGCTCAACATCCTGTCCGGCTTCGTCGCCGGCAACTTCAGCGCGTACTGGCTCGGGTTGACCATGGTCGCGCTGATGGGGATCGGCGCCGCCGTCAGCACGCTCGGGTTCGGCGAGCTGATGATCGCGCCGGCCGTCTTCGCGTTCGGCCTCGTCGCCTTCGGCTTCCTCGGCATGGGGCCGGTGACCATTGCGGT
>JBOGIZ010000009.1:0-7900 GCA_050747805.1 Vicinamibacterales bacterium
GAGCACGCTCACGCTCATCACCGACTGCCTCGCCGAAATCAAACGGACCGAAGGCATCGATCTCGATATCGATCACATCCGGCTCGACGACGGGAAGACCTACAAGCTGTTTGGCGAAGGGCAGACCTACGGCGTTTTCCAGTTCGAAAGCTCCGGGATGCGGGAGCTGCTGCGGAAGGCGAAGCCGGAGCGTCTGGACGATCTGATCGCGCTCAACGCGCTCTACCGTCAGGGCCCGCTCAAGAGCGGCATGGTCGACGACTTCATCGCGCGCAAGCAGGGCAAGACGGAAGTCAAATACGAGCTGCCGCAGCTCGCGCCGATTCTTGCCGACACCTACGGCGTCATCGCGTATCAGGAACAGGTCATGCGCATCGCCGCCGTGCTCGCCGGCTTTTCGATGGGCCAGTCCGACGTGCTGCGGAAGGCCATGGGCAAAAAAGACCCCAAGGTCATGGCCAAGCAGCGCGAAGCCTTCATGGAAGGGGCGGCGGCGCACGGAGTCAGCGAGAAAAAGGCGAAGAAGATCTTTGACCTGATGGAGTTCTTCGCCGGGTACGGCTTCAACAAGTCGCATTCGACGACGTATGCGTGGGTGGCGTATCAGACGGCGTATCTGAAAGCGAACTACCCCTGGCACTTCATGGGTGCGCTGCTCACGATCGAGGCCGCCGATACCGACAAGCTCGCGATGTATCTCGGTGAGTGCCGCGATCTCGGGATTCCGATCCTGCCGCCGGACATCAACAAGAGCCAGCTCGCGTTCACCGTTGAACGCGGGCCCTCGGCAGGCTCGGGGCCGCAGGGCGGCGTACGGTTCGGCCTGGCGGCGGTGAAAGGCGTCGGAGAAAGCGCGATCGAGTCGATGCTCGGCGTGCGCAAGGAATCTGGCCGCATCGATTCGCTGTACAGGCTCTGCGAAGACGTGGACCAGCGCCTCGTCAACAAACGGACGCTCGAGAGTCTGGCGAAAGCGGGCGCCTTCGACTCGCTCCTGCCCGGCGAGCCCGTGCCGGTTCGGCGCGCGCGCGTGTTCGCGGCCGTCGATCGCGCGATCGAGCACGGGAGCCGCCATCAGCGCGATCGCGACAAGGGACAGAACCAGCTGTTCGGCGGCGAGGCGGACGCCGACGGCAACGGCACGGCGATTCCGCTGCCAGACGCCGCTCCGTGGACCGAGGCGCAGCAACTCGCGTTCGAGAAGGAAGCGCTCGGTCTTTACATGAGCGGCCACCCGCTCGAGCGGTTCAGCCACGAGCTGAAGGCGTTCGGCGCGCAGCGCATCGGCGAGCTGACCCTCTCGCTCGCCGACGTCTGGGTGGCCGGCATCGTCAGCGGGCTGCGCCCGCTGAAGACGAAGAAAGGCGACCGCATGGCGGTCTTCATGCTCGAAGACATCGCCGGCGGCATAGAGGTCGTGGTGTTTCCTGACGCGTTCGCGCGGCACGCGGCGCTCGTCGAAGCCGACGCGATGCTGCTCGTGCGCGGCAAGTTCGAGAAGGACGAGGAGTCGGCGCGCCTCATCGCCACGGAGCTGCAGCCGATCTCGCTCCTCAAGGAGCGGACGACCCGGGAAGTCGTGATCCACCTGCCGCGCGCGGCCCGGCCGACCTTCGAAGCGCTCGCCGAGCTGCTGTCGCGCCATCGCGGCGACCGCAAGGTCTCCATCGAGCTCGACGTCAGGAAGAGCGGAGATGCGCCCCTGCGCGTGCGCGCGGACGTCGCCCAGCGCGTGCGTCCGTCCGAGAAGCTGGTCGAAGAAGTCGAACAACTGTGTGGGGCCGGCTCCGTTGAGCTTCGCTGACACCATGCAATATTCAGCATTCAGCATGTGGCATTCAGCATCGACAGAGCGCTGACGATGCCCGAACTTCTCGAGTTCGAAGAACCTGTGGGCGTGCTCCTCAAGGAGGTCGAGGCGCTCAGCATGCTGCCGACGACGCCGGAGCGCGCGCGCGAGATCGAGAGCCTCACGCGACGGGCGGAATCGATCCGCGCCGAGATTTTCGCGCACCTGACGCCGTGGCAGCGCGTGCTCGTGGCGCGCCACCCGAGCCGGCCGAATACGCTCGACTATGTCGAGCGTCTCTTCACCGAGTTCGACGAACTGCACGGCGACCGCCGGTTTGCCGACGATCACGCGATCGTGACCGGGATCGCAAACTACAAGGGCCGGCCCGTCGCCATCCTCGGGCATCAAAAGGGTCGATACACGAAGCAGAAGATTTTCAGGAACTTCGGCTACGCGCGGCCCGAGGGCTATCGCAAGGCGCTGCGCGTCCTGGAGCTCGCGCAGCGCTTCGCGCGCCCCGTCGTGGTGTTCATCGACACGCCGGCGGCCTATCCGGGCATCGAATCCGAGGAGCGCGGCGTCGCGGAGGCCATCGCGGTGAACCTGCGCGAAATGATGCTCATCGACGTCCCCATCGTCGTCATCGTCTGCGGTGAAGGGGGAAGCGGCGGTGCGCTCGGAATCGCGATCGGCGATCGGATCCTGATGCAGGAGTACTCGGTCTACAGCGTCATTCCGCCAGAGGGCTGCGCGGCGATTTTATGGAGAGACGCGAACCGCAAGGTCGAGGCGGCGGCCGCGCTGAAGATCACCGCGCGCGACATGGTGGCACTCGGACTCGTGGACGGCATCATTCCTGAGCCCGGCGGCGGCGCGCACAACGACTACGACTCGGCGGCGGCCCTCGTCGATCAGGCGCTCGCGGCGGCGCTCGACGAACTCGCGGCGGAGGCGCCGGAGTCGCGCCTCGACGCGCGCTACGCCAAGTTTCGCCGAATGGGCGAAGAGGGCACGTCGTTCATCGACAGCGCCCGGGCGGAGGAGGCAGCGGACGCGTCGCCCGGCACTGCCGACCCGGCGGCCCCCGACGACACCGACGAATGAAATCGATCCTCTGGCAGCACATCCCCTGTGACGATGCGGATGCGGCGCGTCTGGCGCGCGAGCTGAGCCTTCATCCGACCGTCGCGCGGCTGTTGTGCCTGCGCGGGATCCGCGATGCAGAGGCTGCCGCCAGATTCCTGCATCCGTCGCTCGACCATCTGCACGACCCATTTCTCCTGACCGATCTGTTGAAGGCGGTCGAGCGGCTCGAGCGCGCGATCCTCGCAAAGGAACGCATCGCGATTCACGGCGATTACGACGTTGACGGCATCACGTCGACCGTGATCGTGCGCCGCGCCCTTGAACTGCTCGGCGCCGACGTCGTGCACTTCATCCCGGAGCGTCTGCGCGACGGCTACGGTCTGCAGCCCGCGGCCATCGAACGGCTGCACGGGGAGGGCGTCCGGCTGATCGTGTCCGTCGACTGCGGGATTCGTGGACGCGAGGCTGCCGTGCGGGCGCGCGAGCTGGGCATCGACCTGATCATCACCGATCATCACGAGCCGGACACGGAGTTGCCGCCGGCGTTTGCGATCATCAATCCGAAGCGCCACGATTGCCGGTATCCGGACAAAAATCTTGCGGGTGTGGGCGTCGCGCTGAAGCTCGTGCAGGCGCTCTGCGCGCGCGCCGACCGCGCCCGATGGCTGCCGGCCTTCGTGAAGATCGCGGCCATCGGCACGCTCGCCGACGTGGTCCCGCTCACCGGGGAAAATCGCGTGATTGCGAAGCTGGGACTCGGATCGCTCAGCCAGGGCCGTCACACCGTCGGGCTGCGCGCGCTGCTCGAGGCGTCGGGACTCCTCGGCAAGACGATCGACAGCTACCACGTCTCGTTCATGCTCGCGCCCCGCGTGAACGCCGCCGGACGCATGAGCACGCCCGACATCGCGACGCGTCTTCTGCTCGCCACCGAGGAATCGGCGCTCGACGATGCGCGGGGGCTCGCGCAGCAGCTGAACGACGAAAATCTGCGGCGGCAGAACGAGGAAGCCTACCTCGTGGCTGCCGCGCGCGAGGCGATCGATACCGATCCCGCGGTCGGTGCGCATAACGTGCTCGTGATCGCCGGGGACGGCTGGCATCGCGGCGTCATCGGCATCGCGGCGTCGAAGATCGTGGATCACTATCACCGGCCCGCGATCGTGCTCTCGGTCGACGGCGATGTGGCGCACGGTTCGTGCCGGAGCATCCCGGATTTCGACATGCTGGGAGCGCTCGAGCGCTGCGCCGATCTCTTCCTGCGGTTCGGCGGCCACCGCCAAGCCGCGGGCCTGACCATGGAGGCGGCGCGCGTTCCGGAGTTCCGGACGCGCATCAACGCACACGCCGACGAGGTGCTCGAGCCCGACCAGTTGCGTCCGCGGCTCCGGATCGACGCGCAGCTGAGCCTCAAGCAGATTACCCACGATCTGGTCGAAGGGCTGTCCGCCATGGCCCCGTTCGGTTTGGGGAATCCGCGTCCAGTGTTTCACGCGATGCCCGTCGAGATCGTCGACGGTCCGCGTCCGCTGAAGGATCGCCACCTGAAAATGACCTTCCGCCAGGACGGCCGCAGCTTCCGCGCGATCGCCTGGCGCGCCGCCGAACGCGCCGCATTCCTCTCCGAACACCGCGCCGGGGTCAACCTGGCCTTCTCCCTCGAGCAAAACGAGTATCAAGGCGAACGGTACCTCGAGCTCTCCGTCGCCGATGTCAAGGCACTCGGCGACTTAGAATAACCGAGTGGCGACTGCCGAGTGCCGATTGCCGATCGACGGATTGACGAGTGGCGATTGGCGATCGACGGATTGTCGATTGACGATTGGATTGGCGATTTGGGATTGTCGATTGGGTCGCACCCGCAATCGTCACGCGGAAAGGCAATCGCCGATCGTCACAAATCGCCAATCGCCACTCGGCAATCCAATCGGCAATCGACAATCCGTCGATCGCCAATCGCCACTCGTCAATCCGTCGATCGGCACTCGCCAATCGGCACTCGGCAATCCGTCATGTGGCGCAAGTACCTTCGCCTGGCGATAGGCGCCTTCGTGGTGATCTTCGTCGCCGTGGTCGCGGTGTCGCTGCATCGCGGGCGGCGGGCCCCGCCGGCGGCGCCGGTGCCGAAGGGCGATCCGAATGCCGTGCTCCAGACCTTCGACTCCGGCAAGTTCACCGATCTCGAAGGCGGCAAGCCCAGGCTCGAAATCAAGTTCAAACGCCAGGCAACCTACGGCGACAATCGGTCCGTCTTCGCGGGCGGGGTGACCATGAAGCTGCCCGATCGCGCCGGACGCACGATCACGGTGGATTGCGAAGAAGCCGATGTCACGACGCCGCCGGGGCGCACCATCGGCCGTGCGCTCCTCAAGGGCGGCGTCAAGCTTGTCACGAGCGACGGCATTACCGTGACGTCGGCGACGGCGACCTACGACGACACGAGCGGCGTTGCGCAGATTCCGGGCCCGCTGACATTTACGCGCGGACGGATGTCAGGCACGGCGGTTGGCGGCTCGTACGATCGCAACCGCGAGCTGCTGTCGTTGTTCGATCGCGTGAAGGTCGACGTCGCGCCCGAGCCGAAGGGCGCGGGCGCCATGCACGTGACCTCGAAATCGGGCACGATGGCGCGTCTCGAGCACTACATGCAGTTCGTGGGCGGCGCGCGGCTCGACGGGGAAGGGCGCGTCACGCAGGCGGACCAGGCGATGGCGTTTCTCACGCCCGATAACGATCGCGTCCAGCGGATGGAGCTGCGCGGCCACTCGACGATCGTCGCGAAACCAGGTCAGAGCGGTCCGCAGGACATGCGCGCGCACGACATCGACATGACCTACGCGCCGGATGGCCGCACGCTGCAGACCGCGCACCTGATGACCGACGCGGTCGTGCAGCTGCCGGGCGACGATCCTGGAAAGCCGGGCCGCCGCATCGCCGGACAGCTGATGGACATCGCGCTCGCGCCCGACGGCGCAACGGTCACCAATCTGACGTCGACCGGCAGCGTGCAGGTGGACATCCCCGCCGACGGCGACACGCCCGCCCGCCGCATCCGGTCGGCCGCGCTCGCGGCGACCGGGTCAGCCGGCACCGGCATTCAGGCCGCGAGCTTCACCGGCGGCGTCGACTATCGCGAAAGCCGCGCGGCTCGCGGCGATGTCGCCGCGATCGATCGGACCGCCCGATCGCAGCGGCTGGACGTCAAGACGAAGCCGGGTTTCTGCGATATTGAAGAGGCTGACTTCCACACGTCCGTGCACTTCACGAATGGCGCGACGACGACGGCGGATGCGCCGACGGCGATCTACGTGATCGCCGACGACCGGCTGGATCTCTCTCCGGAAACGGGAGACAGGGGCCGCGGACCGCATGTGTCGGACGGACGCGTGACCGTCGACGCGCGCAACGTCCACATGACGCTGGGCGCGCAAACGATGAAGGCCGACACCAACGTGCGCAGCCTCATGCAGCAGACCGACGACAAGACATCGGCCCAACCGGTTCATATGCCGTCGATGCTCAAACAGGATCAGCCGGTCAACGTCCGCTCGAATCGCCTCGACTACGACGCCGCGAAATCTGTGGCGACCTACTCTGGCAACGCGCGTCTGTGGCAGGAAGGCCAGAGCGGAACGGTCATTCAGTCCGACCAGATCGTGCTCGAAGACAAAACGGGCAATCTGCACGCGACGACGAAGGTCGTCAGCTCGATGGTGCTGACCGAGGCAGCGGATTCGACGCCGGCACCTGATGCGCAGGCGAAACCGCCCGAGCCCACGATCACGAAGGCCGACGATCTTCTGTACGTGGACGACAAGCACCAGGCGACCTATACCGGGCAGGTGCACATGAACGGTCCCGACGGCGACGTGACCGCGGACAGGATGGACCTGTTTCTCGCGGAGCAGGGCGGACAGCTCGAGCGCGCCGAAGCCGACGGCGGCGTCGTGTCGCACCAGCAGGGGCATCACTCGACCGGCACGCACCTCACCTACGAAACGAAGACGGGGCTGTATACGATGGTTGGCAATCCCGCGAAGATGTACGACGACACCCCGCCCACCTGCAAGCGGACCGACGCTACCACGCTCACGTTCGACCGCAACGGGAACCGCAGTGTCGCGAGCGGCAACGGCACGTCGCCGCAGCAGACCGTCGCGATCCCATGCGGCGGCGCCGGGACCGAGTGATGGCCACGCTCCGAACCGCGGAACTCACGAAATCGTACGCCGGCCGCACGGTCGTGCGAGGCGTCAGCGTCGACATCGCGTCGGCCGAAGTCGTCGGGCTGCTCGGTCCGAACGGCGCCGGCAAGACCACGACGTTCTCGATGGTGGTCGGCCTGACGGCCCCGGACTCCGGACGCGTGATGCTTGACGGGGTCGACGTCACCGACGATCCCATGTACATCCGCGCGCGCAAAGGCATCGGCTACCTGCCGCAGGAGGCGTCGATTTTTCGCGGTCTCACGGTCGAGCAGAACATTCTCGCGATCCTCGAAACGCTCGATCTGAACGGCGCGGGCCGCCGCGCGCGCCTGCGCGAACTCCTCGCGGAGCTCGGATTGACGCCGCTCGCGAAATCGCCCGCGCACACCCTCTCGGGAGGCGAGCGACGGCGAGTCGAGATCACGCGGGCGCTCGTGATGTCTCCGAAGTTCATGCTGCTCGACGAACCGTTCGCCGGGATCGATCCCATCGCCGTTACGGACATCCAGAAGATCATCTTTCACCTGAAAGCGCGCGGCATCGGTGTGCTCATCACCGACCATAACGTCCGCGAAACGCTTCGCATCACCGACCGCGCCTACATCGTTCACGACGGCATCATCTTCAAGAGCGGCACGCCCCAAAGTCTCGCCGAGGACGAAGAGGTCAAGCGGATTTACCTCGGCGCCGACTTTCGTCTGGATTAGACGCCCCCCGGCACAACGCGAGCGAGCGCAGCGATGCGAGCCACGCGAACGGCGCGCCGGCGCAGCGGCGCGCGAGAGGGCGTGTCGGGGAGTCCGAGGGACGACGC
>JBOGIZ010000010.1:0-3853 GCA_050747805.1 Vicinamibacterales bacterium
CGCGAAGGTGCTGCGCTCGATCCCGCTGCTCGACCAGGCGGCGCTCGACGCCGTCAAACAGTGGATCTTTACCCCCACGCTCCTCAATGGAGTGCCGGTGCCGGTTATCATGACCGTCACCGTCAACTTCACGCTGCAATAACAACGCGGATGGCATCATCCAACACCCGGAGGATTGAATGAATTGGCTTGACATGATCCAATCGATGCACACCCCGGCGAGACTCGTCGGCGTCGTGCTGATCATTATGTCGATGATTTCGTTTGGCGTGGCGATCGAGCGCATTTACACGTTTATCCAGGCGCGCAAACAGTCGAAGCTGTACGCGCCGCAGGTGGCGAAACATCTGAAGGAAGGGCGGCTCAAGGACGCGATTGCGATTTCGTCGTCCAAGACGTATCGCTATAGCCACCTCGCCAAGGTCGTGCTCGCGGGATTGCAGGAGTACCAGTTCCAGCAGGAATCGGGAGGCAATCTCAGCCGTGAGGACCTTGTCGATACCGTCCGCCGCGCCATTCAGCGCGCGTCGGCGCTGACGGCAAACGATCTCAAGAAGGGCGTCGCGGCGCTCGCGACTATCGGTGCCACGGCGCCATTCGTCGGACTGCTCGGCACGGTCCTGGGCATCATCACGGCGTTTGTGGGCATCGCGGCGACTGGATCGGGCGGCTTGGGATCGGTTTCCGCCGGTATTGCCGAGGCGCTCATCGAAACGGCGCTCGGCCTGCTCGTCGCGATTCCGGCCGTGTGGTTCTACAATTATCTGACCGGCCGCATCGAGTACTTCAACGTCGAAATGGACAACTCGTCGTCGGAGCTGGTGGACTACTTCATCAAGAAGACGGCGTAAGGAAATAATTCGTGAATCGGCGAGGTGGTGATCTGGTGAACGCAATTCATCAGATCACGAAGTCACCAACTCACCAATTCTGAGGCACACCCTATGTCAATGGATGTTGGCGGCACAAAAGGCGGGGTCAAGTCAGATATCAACGTGACCCCTCTCGTCGACGTCATGCTGGTGCTGCTCATCATCATGATGCTCATCGCGCCTATGCTGCAGCAGGGCGCCCCCATAACGATGCCTTCGGCCACGAATACGTCGGAAAAGCCCGACACGCAGGATCAGACGGTGGTCGCCATCGACGCGCTGGGACACTTCTACGTGAACAACCTGGTTGTCCCCGCCGACGACCTCGTCCCGCGCGTCCAGCGCGCGCTCGAGGAGAAGAAAGAGAAGATCGTCTATCTGAAGGGCGACAAGGACGCGAAGTACTCCGCCATCATGGACGCGATGGATGCGTTCCGGAAGGCGCAGATTGAAAATATCGCTCTCATCACCGAGCCGAAGAATAACCTGCAGAACACGTCGGGTGGGAGCCGTTAATGCTACACGCGCACAAGCACCACGGCGCCGAGAAGGTCGTCAGGGGCTCCATCCCGCAGCCGAGCGCCGACATGAACGTGACGCCGTTCATCGACGTGCTGCTCGTGATGCTCGTCATCTTCATGATCGTTCTGCCGCTCCACCAGCGGGGCATGGACGTCAATCTGCCGCTCGACACGCAGAACAAGCAGGAGCAGCAGCAGAGGAACGACCAGGTCGTGCTGGAGTACAACGCCGATCAGTCGGTCGCCGTCAACCACCAGCCGGTCGCGCTGAACCAGCTCGAAACGAAGTTGCGCGACATCTTCGAAACCCGTAAGGACAAGACGATGTTCATCATCGGCGATCCCTCGCTCCGGTATGGACAGATCGTCGAAGTGATCGACGACGCCAAGGGCGCGGGCGTCGACAAGGTCGGCATCGTCACGATGGGCATGCGGAACGAGGCGGCGGGAAAGGGCAGCAACTAAACTGCCGATTGTCGATTGGCGAGTGCCGATCGACGGATTGCCGAGTGCCGAGTGCCGATGGATTGTCGAGTGACGGTCGCCGGTTGTTGATTGAAGATTGTGGGCCGCCTGTCTCTAGGCGGCCCTTTTTGCTGCAGCGAACGCGTCCTCGCGGGCTGCCGTCTAACCCGGCGTGCGGAACCTGATAAGCAACGTTCGCGCCGACCTCGCTGGCGGTCTGGCAGATCCCCGTATCGATCCCGATGCAGTTCGACGTGTCGGTCGACGTGCGCGTGCTGCTCTTCGCGTTCGGCGTGTCGCTCGCCGCGGGCATGTTCTTTGGCGCTGCGCCCGCGCGCTTCGCGTCCGCGACGGATCCGAACCTCGCGATGAAGGGTGGGGTGCCTTCCGGACGTGGCGCGCGCCGCTGGACGCTGCGCGACGTCCTGATTGCCGTGCAGGTCGCCCTTTGCTTCGTGCTCGTGACGGCGTGCGTGGTCTCGATCGAAGGGCTGCAGCGCGCGCTGTCGCGGTCGCTCGGATTCAATCCGGCAGGCGTGACGACGGCCTCGTTCGATCTGGGCCTCGCCGGCTACGACAAGGCGCGCGGACAGGCATTCCAGCAGCGGATGACGGAAGAGGCGCAGCGTCTTCCCGGCGTCACCTCGGCGGCCTTCTCGAACTCGATGCCGCTCAGCCTTGATCAAAGCCACAGCACGGTCTTCCGCCCGGGCGGAGCGGCCGGCGATCCGGCCGCCGCCAACGCCGTCGTGTACAGCGCGTCGCCGGGCTTCCTACGCACGATCGGGATGACGCTGCTGAGCGGGCGCGATTTCGACGCGCGCGATACGGCCGCGTCGCCCGACGTGGCGATTGTCAACGAGGCGTTCGCGCGTCAGGTCTTCAAGACGTCGAACCCGCTCGGCGCGCGCTTCCGCTTCGGCCCCGGCGGCCCACTGGTGGAGGTCGTCGGCGTCGTCGCCGACGCCCGCGGCATTCAACCCCGAAACCCAGCGGTACAACCCCACGACGATCCTGTCCGTGCGCTCATCCCTGCCGGGGGAGCAGATGGCGGCGGCCATCCGTCAGCTTGCGGCGCGGCTCGATCCGGCGCTGCCGCTCTTATGACGTCGAGAACGCTCGCGATGGCGTCGATCGGATTCGTGTCGTGCTGGGCGCCAGCCCGCCGCGCACCGCGGCTCGAGCCGGCGGCGATTCTCAAATCAGAATAAGAAAGGCCGCCCGAAAGGCGGCCCAATCATCACTCGTCAGTCGTCACTCAGTCGATCGGCAACCAACACTCGTCAATCCTTCGATCGGCACTCGCCCATCGGCACCCGGCAATCGTTTAGCCCTTGCCCGTCTGTTTGCGGTTTCTCAGGTCCATCGCTTTGTCGTACAGCTGCTGGGCCTTGTTCATTAGATCCTTCTGTTTCGCGGGATCCTTCTCGACGCGCGCCTGAAGACGCAACAGGATGTTCTCGTAAATCATGGCGTCGACGTAATCCGGGTTCAATTTGAGGGCCTTGTTATCCATGTCAATGCCCTTGAGGATGTAGTCCTTTTTCTGAGCGTCATTCAGCCGGGAGTCCTTGCTCGCTTCGTCCTCGTAGAACGCCGCAATGCGGTGCCAGCCCTCGGGGTTGTTCGGCGAGAGGTTGGCGGCCTTCGTCAGCGCATCGATCGTTTTGTCGAACTCACCCTGGCGGTTGTAGAAGCCGGCGACGGCTTCGAGCACCGCTGGATCGTCCGCCTTGACTGCGAGGGCCTTGTTGTACTGGGCTTCCGCCTCGTCGTATCGGCCCGCATCTTCGTACAGCTTCGCGAGCTGGAGGTAGTTGGTCGTGTCGCTCGGGTCGAGCGAGATGATTTCCTTATAGACCGGCTCGGCCTTGGCCGGATCGTTCAGCTTGTCGGGCCCGTAGGCCGCCGCGAGATACTCGAGCGATCGCTTCTTCCAGATCGGATCCGGGTTGTCGTCGGCGGCTTTCCGGTAACCCGCGATCGCCTTCTGCA
>JBOGIZ010000011.1:0-6827 GCA_050747805.1 Vicinamibacterales bacterium
AGCCATTGTTGCAGATCGTCGACAAGGTTCATGAGGTAGCAAACGAGGTCGCTCACCCGCCACAGCGGATCCCGGACGCGTTCCGGCACGTCCGCGTCCAAATCCGGAGCCACCAGCCCGGTTGAAGGCTTACTCAATGGCGGCTCCGGTCCATGCGCGAGCTGGCCGCGGAGGTCGCCACCGAGCCGTTTCCGGTAGCACTCTTCGATGAACTCGCCAACCGGCAGCTTCCAGCGCTGCTGTGAGCTCGGGCGCAATTCGGGGAGCTTCCTTGGATTCATCCCGAGCGCACGCGCCATCTCGACCTGCCGCGCATTGAGCCGGCAGATCTTTTTCGCGTTCGTCCACGCCTCCTCGTCGTGCGGTCGACGCTTGTTTGCCATGCGACCACCTCGTGCTCTCGGTGCCGGAGCTCGACGCAGTTGCGCTCGCGGGCGCCTGTGAAAGAATACGTCAACTCGCCCCCCCATTCCCAATTGCCGACGACGGGGTAGACATGCAGAGCCGTTCATCTCAACCCGAGGCGATCGCCGGCACCGAGAGCGAGACCTATCAAACGCTGCTCGCGCGCACAGCGGCGGACTGGAGCCGTCCCGCCCGATTACATCGTGCGCCATGTCTTGTCGGTCACGCAGGGAGGCGACTGGCCGGTGCAACGCGACGCGCTCGACGCGGTGCTTCGCCGCTGCGCGTCCGCTCACACCGACGAGATTCAGATCGTCGGACGGCCACGGGGCCGGCTGTTGGGTCTGTACGCGACCCGGCGCCGGGATTCGCGCGTACACCCGTACCGGACGCTGCTCCGTCGGGTCGAGCCGTACGACGGCAGTTGCGAGTGCGCCGACTTCCTCCGGAACTCGCTCGGCGTGTGCAAGCACCTCGTTGCCGTCCTCGAGCACGTGGTCTCGAAGCGGCGTCGCGGCGATGTCGAGCGCGAGCTGGCTCCCGAGCCGGCGCCATTGCGCTGGAATCCGATCCGGCCGCTGACCGGCCCTGGCGACTGGCTGGCGCGCATTCGTTGGGTGGACGGCGCCCCGGACCGCGAGCTGCGGCGCTGGCTGCGTCCAGCGAAGGGAAACGCCTGGATGGTCGCCGTGCCCGAGGCGTCGCAGCGGCTGGCGCTCGTGGATCGACTGCTCGCCGCGCCCCGCGACGGCAACGGCGAGCCGGCACTCCACGCGCTGCTGCACCAAGAGCGCGCGCGACTCGCGCGCGAGATGCAGACCGGGAGCACCCGGAAGCACTTGCGCCACGCGCTGCATACCCTCAAGCAGTCGCTCTATCGCTATCAACATGACGGCGTTGAACGGTTTTTGGTGCGGGGCCGTCTGCTCCTCGCCGACGACATGGGTCTCGGCAAAACCGCGCAGGCGATTGCCGCCTGTCATGCCCTCTGGCACACGGGCCGCGTCCGCCGTGGCCTTCTCGTCGTCCCCGCTGCGCTCAAGCCGCAGTGGCTTCGCGAGTGGCAGCTCTTCACCGACGCTCCCGCCGCCGTCGTCGAAGGTACTCCCGGCCAGCGCCGCGCCGCGTTCGGGGCGTGCCGGCGCGGATTCCTTCTGGGGAACTACGAGCAGCTCCTTCGCGACCTCGATGTCGTTCGCGAGTGGACCCCGGACATCGTCGTGCTCGACGAGGCCCAGCGGATCAAGAACTGGGCGACCAAAACCGCGCTCACGGTGAAGCGCCTGGCTCCACCGTACCGGCTCGTGCTGACGGGCACCCCGATGGAGAACCGGCTCGACGAGCTCGCGTCCATCGTCGAGTGGGTCGACGACCTCGCGCTGGAGCCGAAATGGCGCCTGGCGGCGTGGCACACCACTCCTGTGGATGGAAAAACGGAGATCGGCGGCGCACGCAATCTCGAGACACTGCGGGTTCGTCTTGCCACCTGCATGATGCGGCGCTCGCGGCAGGAGGTGCTCTCACAGTTGCCGGCGCGTACCGACACGCGGATTCCCATCGAGATGACCGCGGAGCAGACCGACGAGCACGATGCGCTCAACATGCCGATCGCGCAGATCCTCGGCCGCACGAAGCGGCGTCCTCTCACGCAGCCGGAGTTCCTGCGTCTGATGACCCTGCTTACCACGCAGCGCATCATTGCCAACGGCCTCGCCCAGCTGCGCTTCGAGCAGATCTGGCCCGACCTGTCACGAATCGAGCGGCCCACGGATTCCACGCTTCAGGGCCTTGCAAGCCCGAAGCTTGTAGAACTGCGCGAGCTGATCACTCAGCTCGCCCTGGCCCAGGGGCGCAAGGTGGTGGTATTCAGCCAGTGGCGGCGGATGCTGAGGCTCGCGCACTGGGCGACGCGCGACCAGCTCGCGCGCGAAGGCATCCGATCGGCGTTTTTCACCGGCGAGGAGGGCAAGAAGCGGCGTACGCAGAACATCGTGGACTTCCACGAAGACCCCGCCTGCCGCGTGCTCTTCGCGACCGATGCCGGCAGCGTCGGCCTCAACCTGCAGCGTGCTGCGAGCGCCTGCATCAACATCGAGCTTCCGTGGAACCCTGCGGTGCTCGAGCAGCGAATCGGCCGGATCCATCGGCTCGGGCAGCGCCGTCCGATTGACGTCTACAACCTGGTGAGCGAGCCCGGCATCGAGTCGCGGATCGCGGATCTCGTGGGGTCGAAGAAGGCACTCTTCACGGGACTGTTCGATGGAACGACCGACGAGGTGGCCTTCGATCGCTCTGGAAGTTTTCTCTCTCGCATCGGGCGCATCGCCGCGTCGCCAACCTCGCCCGCGGCCGCTCGTGCCCAGGATTTCAGCGTTTCCGAAGACGATGGCGCCGAGCGCGCGATCGAGGCGATAGTGGCGGCAGGTGACGAGTCGTCTGACGTATCGGGCGCAGCCGCCCCGGGGGCGGAACCGATGCGATCGGTCGCTGAAGTTCAGCGCCTCGTGTCCCGTCTGACCGTGCAGCGCACGGCCAGTGGCGGACTGGTCATCGAGGCGCCGCCTGAAACCGCGTCGACGCTGGCTGCGCTGTTCTCCGGGATGGCGCAGCTTTTCCAGACTGCCGCGACCCCGCCGGTGACGGGAGGACGTCCCGTTGGGCGGCGATGACACACGCGGCATGGGGCGCGGGTGCTGGTGAAGCTGCGAGTCGTCGGGCGAGAGAGGTAGTGGGGGAGGATGTGAACACACCGGTCGACGTGCACGGCAGACCGGCGGAAAGGCGACGCTCGCGATGACCAGGCAGGCGCGTACGGTGACGAGGCACATGGAGCGCCTGATCGAAACGGCTTTGATGCCGGGACGCTTCATCTCGTACAACACCGGCTTCGCCTTCGTCCGCGACCTCGATGGCGCCGAACAGCGACTCTCGACGTGTCTGGCCGCGAATCCGGCACAAGCCGTGGACCTCTATGAGATATTCCTCGCTGGCTGTTATGAGAAGGCCGGGGAGATCGACGATTCCAGCGGAAGCTTCGGCGATCTGGTTGGGCAGCTCCACTGCGCGTGGATCAACTGGTGGGGACGTTCGGGTCCGCTTACGGCGGAGATCAGCGTGACGCGGTCGATCGTGCAGCCCGACGTTCCTAAACCCGCGGCGTTTCCCAGGACCCATTCATCGGTATCGAACAGAAAGGATAGGACGAGCCCCTCTTGCCCCGTGTTCGTCGATGCCATGCCGAGAGGAAGGGAGGCCGTCTCGAGGCCTCCCCTCCGACGAGGGCCAGCCAGCAGGGCGACCGCGCAGGCGGAGCGAAAGCGTGTCTCAGCATGATGTCCTCCCTGTTCGCATGACACGCGAACTCATACGTTTGTTTTCCGTCAGTGACACGATACGAAGCAGCGCTCGGCGTTACGCGGCGTGGAGCTGTGTCGTCTCCGGCGCCACCTTGACCTCGATCCGATGCGGCTTCGCGCTTTCCTTCAGTGGCAGCACGAGTTCGAGCATTCCATGGCGATACGTCGCCTGCACGTGCTGCGCATCGATGTCTTCGGGCAACGTGAAGTCGCGCTCGAACCGCCCGTACGCGATTTCGCTCATGACCGACGCGGTCTTCTCTTCGGACGATCGCTCACCGCGCACGCGGAGCGTCCGGCCGACGATGTCGACGTCGATCTTGTCCGGCGAAATACCCGGCACCGCGATCGACACCATCCACGTCTCGCCCTCGCGCTTCACGTCAGCAGCGGGGTCAACGAATCGAACGAATCAACGGTCTGGCGAGGAACCGTCTCGCCGAACACGCGACCGACGATTGAATCGAGGTCGCGGTGTAGACCGGCGAGCTCAGTCCAAGGCGTCCAACGAGTAATTCCCGACATCGTAACCTCTCCTTTCTTATGGTAGCGTCCAGCTTCCGCCGGACCTGTGTTCGAACCTCCGGAACGCCATCTCGAAGCGTTCCATTGCGATCGGACGATCACACGCACATCGAGGTTCCCGGCCCAAAACGCCTCTTGAATGGTTGAGCGGTGGCAGGACACTGGTTTGGAGTCGGCTGAGGCGGACGGCGGTTGGTCACTCAATCCGCGTAGACTATCGACCACGAGCGCTTGCCATGCCTAGCGACGAACGCCTCAGCCTCCTGCTCGACACGTTGGCGCAGGTCGTGATCTCCATTGAGCTCCAGCCGACGCTTCAGATCCTCCTTGATAGCCTCCACACGCTCGTGCCCTTCGAAGCGGGAGGCATCTTCGTGCGACAGGCCGAACAGCACGTGGTCCGCGCGCGTGCCGCCCGGGGGTACCCGGGCGAACTGGAAATGCCCGCGTCAGAGGGCATCGTTGGGGAGGTCATCCGGTCGGGACGGTCACGACTCGTCCCTGATGTCCGGAGTGATCCGACGTACGTGGCGATACGCCGGTCGACCGCCGCGCAGCTGAGCGTGCCGCTCACGTCTCCTCGTGGCATCCTGGGCGCCATTTTCTTGGAATCGGATCGCGTTTCGGCATTCGACGATCAGGATCTCGCGCTTGTGATGCTATTCGCGCAGCAGGCGACCATTGTGATCGAGCGCGCCTTACTGCACGAGCAACTCACGCGACAATCGCGTCTCACTCGAGAAATCGAGATCGCGGGCGAGATCCTCAAGAGTCTGACGCCGGCCGCCGCGCCGGCGCTCCCAGGCGTTCAGATATTTGGGCGATCGCTGACGGCCGAATCGGTCGGCGGCGACGCCTATGACTTCATTCCCTATCCGGAGAACCAGGTCGGGCTCTCCATTGCCGATGCGAAGGGTAAGGGGCTGCCCGCGGCGCTGCTCGCCGTGGCGCACCAGGCGATGCTGCATGCGCTGGTCAGCGTGGAACTACGCCTCCGTTCGACCTTTGGTCGCGTCAGCGACATTCTGGCGCGGTCGCTGCCGGCGGGCAACTTCGTGACCGCGTTCTATGGCATCGTCGACATAACGGAACGCCGGATGGTGTACGCGAACGCCGGCCATTTACCCCCGCTGGTCGTGCGAAAGAGTGGAGCCGTCGAGTCGCTCGCGGTCACGGGGCCCGCGCTCGGGTTTCCCCACGTCGCCCCGATGCGTGAGGCCTATGCGATCTTTGGTCCCGGAGACGGACTCATCCTGTTCACCGATGGAGTTACCGAGGCCGGACCCTCGCCCGATGAATTCTTCGACGTGTCCGGTGTAGAGGCGACCGTTCGAACGCTATGGACGCGCGATGCTGAGGCTGTCGGCCGCGGCGTCCTCGACGAGGCGATCCGACGCGGGGGAGGCGTCCTGTCGGATGACGCCACAGTGGTCGTCATGAAATTCGATTAAACATCGTCCTGCCACGGCTGAGCGCCGTGACCGGAACTTGTCGGCCTGGTCGTCCGTCAGATTCTGACGAAGCGCTCGGACACAAGGGCGCCATAACAAGCTGCCGGAGGGAGCGGGCCTTCGGACGCTGCCCACCACGCGGTCCGCCCTCCCTCCGAAGCAGCGCAACAACAGAAGGAGGTACGCCATGCGAGCCCTGAACTCTCTCCGGATTGCGTTGCTGACCTGCGCGCTGTTGAGCTCGACGTCTTTGGCCAGCGCGACGCCGCATAAGAACGATGAGATGCTTGCGAACGAAATCGCGAAACAGGTTCAGAACTACGTCTCTTACACGATCTATGACGACGTCCAGGGGTCGGTCCATGACGGCGTCGTGACGCTGTCCGGCAAGGTGACGATGCCGTACAAGGCGTCTGAAATTGGGAAACTCGTCGCCCGTGTCCCTGGCGTGCGCGAGGTCGACAACAAGATCTCGACGCTTCCAGTCTCGACGTTCGACGATGAACTGCGGGTCGCCATCGCGAGCAAGATCTATCGGGATCCCCTGTTCTGGAACTACGCGATCCAGGTGAATCCGCCGATTCACGTCGTCGTGGAGAACGGCCACGTGACCCTAACCGGCGTGGTCAATTCAGAAGTGGAGCGCCGGAAGGCTGAAAGCGTGGCGCGCACGACGTTCGGCGTGTTGAGCGTGGACAACAGGCTCCGGCTCGATAGCGAGATGCGTTCGACGCAGTAACAGACTGAACGCCGGCAATCGGACGACATGCGGCGGCCAGGTCCTCTCGGCCGCCGCATTCGTGGCGTCCTGCTGGTCGGGAGGATCACGCCGCGAAAGGAACGAAACAGCCCGTAGGGAGCAGTTTCGAATAGCTCGCCGAAAATCCAGGGTTTGTCGACTGCCCAGGCCTCTCTATCCGGTCGGGGTGGTGGGCGCACCATAACCCACAGAGCAACGAACATCGTCAAGTGCGGCTTCGCCCCGACGTCTATTGTCGGATGACGCGCCTCAATCTCAGTCCCGGCACTTTGCTATGCGCTCTGAGCAGGCCCAGACTGAACTGCAGGTGTGAACGCGGCCGCATGGCAG
>JBOGIZ010000012.1:0-2138 GCA_050747805.1 Vicinamibacterales bacterium
CAATCGACGCGCGAGGCTGTCGTCAATGATGACGACCCGCGGCGCGTTCGGAGAGTCTTCTTCGACCGCGGTGAACTCCCGGCCGCGGATGATCGACAGGCCCAGCGTGCGGAAGTAGTCGGCGCCGATGATCCGGTAGATCGATGAATAGTGGCCGAGGCCGGTCAGGGGCGCCCCGCCCACACGCTCGACCGGCCGCCCTTCGTGGAATTCGCCGAATGGCACGGTCGAGGCCATCGCGGCGCTGGCAACGCCCGGAAGCGACCGAATCTGCTGCAGCGCGCGCCGCTCTGCCGCGCCGCCACGCGCGTCGTCGTACTGTGCGAGGCTCGGGTTGACGGTGACCAGGAGCTGGCCGCGGTAGCTGAACCCAGGCGTGGCCGCGGCCGCGTTGATCGCGCCGCGCGCAAACAGACCGCCCACCGCGAGCAGCATCAGCGACAGCGCAATCTGACCCACGACGAGCACGTTTCGTCCGGAGAACCGTCGTCCAAACGTGCCGCGACCATCCGCCGTCAACTCCTTCAAGTCCGACACGACGTCCACGCGCGAGAGCGTGAACGCCGGTCCGAGGCCAAACAGCACCGCTGCGGCGAGCGCGACGACACATGTAACGATCAACACCGCTGGATCGGGCCGCGGATCAAACTGGAGGGCGAGAGGCATCACATGTTCGAGTGACCGCACGAGCGCGCGCGTGCTCCAGAAAGCGAGCACGAGACCGGCGGCGGCGCCCGTCAACGCGAGCAGCATGCCTTCGGTCACGAGCTGTCGTATGACGCGCGCACGCGAGCCGCCGACCGCGAGCCGAATGGCCAGTTCCTTTCGGCGCGCGCTGCCGCGCGCGAGCAGCATGTTCGCGATGTTGAGGCAGGCGATGAGCAAAATGACGGCGGCGAATCCCATCAGCAGCGCGCTCGCGACGCCGAGACCCTGGTCGGTGCCAGGCTGCGTGCTGGTCGACATGCGTGGCAGCGGGCTGATCGTCAAGATCTCGCTCTTGTTCTCAGCCGGATATGCGGCCTCCAACTGCCTCGACAGCGTCTCGAGCCGCGCCGTCGCGGCCGACGCCGCAACGCCTGGCTTCAGACGCCCGGCCACGATGAGCGTGTTGTTCGTCCGATCTTGCAGACCCGTCTTCTTCGTCTTGAACCAATCAGTTACGACGGAATCGTACATGCCCATCGGCAGCCACAGTTCTGGCGCGGCGAGCGCCATGGTGCCCGTGAAGCCTGGCGGCGCGACGCCGACGACGGTGAAATCGATCGTGTCGATCTTGATCGTGCTGCCGAGCAGGGCTGCGCGATCACTGCCGACGATCGCGACCGGAATCCGCGAGCCCGGACGCTCTTCGTCTGCTGTGAACGTGCGGCCAGCGGCCAGGCTGACCCCGAGCGTGTCGAAGTAGTTCGACGTGACGACGTCGACGAATGCCTGTCGCACGGTGTCGCCGGATCCAACGCCGACGAGCGAGAAGTTGTGCGCCATCAGCGATTCGAACATGTCGCCGCGGTCGCGCACGTCTAGATAGGTAGGGTAGGAGAACGCGCGATACGAGTCTGGCTTCGTGCGGTCGTGCGAGTAGAGGCCAACGAGCTCGTCGGCGTGGCCCGCGAGCGGCCGGAGGAGCAGCGCGTCGACGATGGTGAACATCGCGCTGTTTGCGCCGATTCCGAGCGCAAGCACGGCGACCGCGACGAGACTGAAGCCGGGAGTCTTGCGCAGAACGCGAAAGCCGAAGCGCAGGTCGGACAGGAGCGGCATGCCCAGACCTACGACGCGCCGATAAGGGATGTTCCGGCCGCCTACGCCTCGACCGGCACTGGATGCGCGCCGGCCCGGCGCCACTTCAGGAAGGCGTCCATGTAGGTGTAGAAGACCGGCGTCAGATACAGCGTCACGAACTGCGCGAAGATCAGGCCGCCGACCACGCACAGCCCGAGCGCGCGCCGGGCCGAGGCGTCGGAGCCGAATCCGATCGCGATGGGCAACGTGCCGACGATCGTGCACGCGCTCGTCATCATGATCGGCCGGAACCGGATCATGCACCCCTGATAGGCCGAGTCGCGCGCGGTGGTGTTCCCTTTGCGTTCGAGCCCTAGCGCGAAGTCGACCATCATGATGGCATTCTTCTTCAC
>JBOGIZ010000013.1:0-7989 GCA_050747805.1 Vicinamibacterales bacterium
AAAAGGACTCATGCAGATGAAGGCCATCAAGCTCTCGATCATGACGGCGGCGCTGACCGTGGCGCTCTCGGCGACCGCATTCGCTCAAGCGACGCAGCCGCCCAAGCCAGTCACGCCGCCCGCGCACGAGCCAGCAGCCGTCCAGACACCGAAACCCGCGCCCGAGCCGCCGGCGCCCTTCCCGCAGGACGCGAAGATCGCCTTTGTCGACATCCAGGCGATCGCCTCGACGTCCACGTCCGGGAGGGAGGCAGCCGCGAAGCTGAAGGCGCTCAACGACAAGAAGATGGCGGAGCTGCAGGACGAGAACAAACAGCTTCAGACCATGACCGCGAAGCGCGACCAGGGCGGCGGTGTGCTGAACGACGCGGCGCGTGCGCAGCTCGACAAGGACATCGAGCAGCTGCAGCGCAAGATTCAGTTCGATCAGCAGAGCGACCAGGCCGAGTGGAACGATCTCAATAACGAGCTGCAGGCGAATTTCCAGAAGCAGCTGTTGCCGATCATTCAGAAGCTCGGAGAAGAGAAGGGACTGCACGCGATCTTCAGCTCGCAGGACGCCGGTTCCCTCTACATTCACCCCGGCCTCGATTTGACGCAGGAAGTGATCAAGCGCCTCGACGCCGCGGCGACGGCGGCGGGCAAGAAGAATTAGTGAGTTGGTGAATTGGTGATCTGGTGAATTTGCATGCGCGGCCTACTGGCCGCGCTTTAAACGCGCGCGGTAGCGCGCGAACGTGAATTCACCAACTCACCACTTCACGAATTCACCAATTGCAGTACACTCCTTCCGTGTCCTTGCCTGACGTCTCGGCCGCGCTCGATCGGTTCTGCTATCGCTATCCCGCGCCGCTCGTTGACGTCATCACCCATCACGAACCGGGCCGGCGCGTCGTCGCCATCAAGAACGTCAGCGTCAGCGAAGATTTTTTTCAGGGGCATTTTCCGGGAGAGCCGCTGCTGCCCGGCGTGCTCATGATCGAAACGCTTGCGCAGGTCGCCACCGTGTTGATCTTGCACGCGCCCGGCGGGGAAGCCGTCGACCGCGTGTGGCTGCGCGGTGTTGACGATGCGAAGTTCAGAAGGCAGGTGGTACCTGGCGACCGGCTGCAGCTGGAAGTCACGATGGGTTCCCGCCGCGGAACGCTGGCGCGCGCGCGCGGCGTCGCCACGATCGACGGATCCATCGTCGCGGAAGCGCAGCTCGTCATGGCGATCGGCGCATCACAGCGCGCCGACGTCCACCCGACGGCGATCGTCCATCCAGGCGCCGTCATCGGCGCCGGCTCCATCGTTGGGCCGTACGCGACGATCGGCGAGCGGGTGCGGGTCGGACGGAATTGCCGGATCGGCGCCTCGTGCGTGATCGACGGCGCGACGGAGATCGGCGAGGGCAACGAGATCTTCCCCATGGCCTCGATCGGTCTCGTGCCGCAGGACCTCAAGTTCGGCGGTGAGCTGACGCGGGTGGTCATCGGCGATCGCAACGTGATCCGGGAGTTCGTGACAATCCACCGCGGGACGGCCGGTGGGGGCGGTGTGACGCAGATCGGCGATCACAACCTGTTGATGGCATACACGCACATCGCGCACGATTGCCGTGTCGGAAGCGAGACGATCTTCGGCAACGCCGCGACGCTGGCCGGCCACGTGCTCGTCGAGGATTATGCGAACGTCGGCGCGTTCTCGGGCGTCCATCAATTCTGCCGCGTCGGCCGCCACTCGTTCATTGGCGGCTATTCGGTCGTGACCAAGGACGCACTGCCGTTCGTGAAGAGCGTCGGCAACCGCGCACGCGTGTACGGCATCAACACGATTGGTCTGATGCGCCGAGGCTTTTCGAAGGACGCGATCGACAAGCTGCGCCGGGCCTATCGGCATCTCCTGCACTCGAACACCAGCCGCGCCGTCGCGCAAATCCAGCGCGACCCCGCGCTCCAGTCGCCCGAAGTCCGCTATCTCGTCGAGTTCATCCGCACATCCACCCGAGGCGTGGGGCTCCGCCGTCCCAGCCGCAGGGTGGAAGAGGTTGTGGAAGACTAAGTCGATTGCCGATTGGCGAGTGGCGAGTGCCGATCGGCGGATTGATGATTGTTGATTGCCGATCGACGGATTGGCGATTGCCGAATTGATTGAAGGTTGTTGGTTGGCGATTTGATTGAGGATTGTCGAGTCGATTGCGGATTTGGCGATTGATGACTGGGTTGCCTCAATGGCACAGTCCGCAATCGGAATCGCCAATCGTCAATCGTCAATCCAATCGCCAATCTGCAATCCGTCGATCGGCACTCGCCACTCGGCAATCCGCCGATCGGCACTCGCCACTCGCCAACCGGCAATTGATTCTTAGGGGTGAGTGACGGCGACCGCATAGGTCCAGGGGGTGGCGGAGGAGATGAGACCGGATGCGGCGGCGGCGGCGACGCTGCCGCTGTCGTAGACGCGGATGCAGTAGGTGCCATTGGTGGCCGCGACGCCGTTCAGGAGAAAGCCGACGACGCCGCTGGGGTTGTCCATCACCACCGTGCACACGTTCGTGAGCGCGTTGAACGTTCCCAGGCTGAAGCCCATCGTTTGCGTCGCGTCGGGGCCGATCGATTCGATCGTGGCGTTGATGGTGCCCGCCGTCGCGACCAGAAACGTGTGTGTGTTCGCGCCATTCGGGGTCAGCGTGCCGGTGAACGTCTCGGTCGTGGTATTGCCCGTAGGCTCGGTCGTCGTGGTGTTGTTGCAGGACGCCGCCACGGCGGCGAGGCCGCAGAGGAGAGCACCCATGGCGATCCGTCGAAACATTTGCGCTCCTGACCCAGATGATAAACTCTCACGAAAGAGCCAATGATCCGCGCTTGACATGCATCCCTTAGACGCCCCGTGTCCCGCATCGGTCTGATCGCCGGCAACGGCCGCTTTCCGTTTCTGGCGCTCCAGGGCGCGCGCAGCCTCGGTCACGACGTGACCGTCGTCGCCGTGAAAGAGGAAGCGTTTCCCGAGCTGGAAGGGGCCGCCCGCGAGGCCGGCGCCGACCTCCACTGGGTCTCGCTCGGCCACCTCGGTAAGTGTATCAAGGTCCTGAAGGGCGCCGGGGCCCGGCAGGCCATCATGGCCGGGCAAGTCAAACACGCGAAGATTTTCTCGGGCATCGTGCCCGACCTGACGCTGCTCTCCGTGTTGACGAAGTTGCGGGCGCGCAACACCGACGCGCTGATCTCGGCCGTGGCCGACGTGCTGCGCGGGGAGGGCATCGAGCTGCTCGATTCGACGGTCTTCCTTGGACCGCTGCTCGCCACGTCCGGCCGGATCGCCCGCCGCGAGCCGACGGCCGACGAAGCGGAGGACGTGCAGTTCGGCTACCGCATGGCGGATGCGATCGCAGCGCTCTATGTGGGGCAGACGATTGTCGTGAAGGGCAAGGCGGTCGTCGCCGTCGAAGCCATGGAGGGGACCGATGCCGTGATCGAGCGCGCCGGCGCGATCGCCGGACCCGGCACGCGCGTGATCAAAGTCGCGAAGCCGAACCAGGACATGCGCTTCGACGTGCCGGTCGTGGGCGTCCGCACGATCGAGGCGATGCGTGCCGCGGGGGCGACGGCCTTGAGCGTTGACGCCGGCCGGACGCTCATGCTCGACGGCGATCGATTCACGTCCCTGGCCGATGCGGCGGGCATCGCGGTGGTGGGACGAGCCGCCCGATCATGAACGCGTCTGGTGCGATTCGCGCAGCCGTGATCGGGGTTGGGCATCTGGGCCGCCATCATGCCCGGATACTCGCCGAGATGGCCGGTGTCGAACTCATGGCCGTGGTGGATACGCGCGCCGAGCCGGCCTCGGAAGCCGCCGCCGCGACTGGTGCGCGCGCCTTGACCGATTATCGCGAGCTGCTGGGCGGCGTGGATGCGGTGACCGTAGCCGTGCCGACCGAGCAGCATCGGGAGATCGCGCAGCCGTTTCTCGAGCGCGGGACCGCCGTGCTCGTCGAGAAGCCGATGACGCGGACGATCGCGGATGCCGAGGCGCTGCTCGACGCCGCGCGGGCGTCAGGCGCGGTGTTCGCCGTCGGGCATACCGAGCGGTTCAACCCGGCCGTTGCCGCCGTGCTGCCGCTGGTCTCGACGCCGCGCTTCATCGAGGTCCATCGGCTTGGCGCGTTCCCCGATCGCAGCCTCGATATCGACGTCGTGTTCGATCTGATGATTCACGATCTCGACGTCATTCTGGCCATGGTCAAATCCGACGTCACGGCGATCGAAGCGGTGGGCGTACCGGTGTTGACCGACAAGTACGATATCGCCAATGCACGCCTGCGGTTTGCGAACGGCTGCATCGCGAACGTGACGGCGAGCCGCATCAGCCGCGAGCCCGTGCGGAAGATCCGCTTCTTTCAGCCCGACGCGTATCTCTCGATCGACTACGCCGAGCAGGAGGTGGAAGGCTACCGGCTGGTCAGACGCGGGGCCGAGCGGCCGTCGATCGAGGGGGGAAAATTGCCTGTCGCCCGCGAAGAGCCGCTCAAGCGCGAGCTCGCGGATTTTATCGCCGCCGTGTCCGACGGGCGTCCGCCTCTCGTGACCGGCGACGCAGGCCTGCGGGCGCTGAAGCTCGCGCAGGCGATTGCTGACAAGATGGAGAGCGTCTAACGGCAGGACGTCATGTTTAAAGATCTCAACGCCTTTATCGACACCCTGGATAAGGCGCACGAGCTCGCGCGCGTCGCGGAGCCGGTGAGCGCCGACCTCGAAATCTGCGCCGTTGCCGACCGTGTGTCGAAATCGCCGGGCGGCGGCCCGGCGCTGCTCTTCGAACAGCCGGCGGGATTCGACATTCCCGTGGCGATCAATCTGTACGGATCCTCCAGGCGCATGTGCATGGCGCTCGGCGTAAGCGCGATCGACGATCTCGCGCGCGAGATCGAGGAGCTGGCCACGCCGAAAATGCCCTCCGGGGTTTTCGACGCGCTGAAGATGATGCCGATGCTCAACCGGCTGCGCGACCTGATGCCCAAAACGGTGAACAGCGCGCCGTGTCAGGAGGTCGTCGCGCCCGACGGCACGCTCGACGAACTCCCGATTCTCAAGTGCTGGCCCGACGACGGCGGCCGCTACATCACGCTGCCGATGGTCTTCACGAAGGATCCCGAGACCGGGGCGCGCAACATCGGCACGTATCGCATGCAGGTGTACGACGGCCGCACGACCGGAATGCACTGGCAGCGCCACAAAGGCGGCGCGCAGCACTATCGCACGGCGGAGCGGCTGAAACAGCGGCTGCCTGTCGCCGTCGCGCTCGGGGCCGATCCGGCGCTTCCCTTCGCGGCGACGGCTCCGATGCCCGAAGGGCTTGACGAGCTGCTGCTGGCCGGATTCCTGCGGCGCGAACGCGTCGAGCTGGTCAGGTGCGCCACCATCGACATGGAGGTACCGGCCAACGCGCAAATCGTCCTCGAGGGCTACGTCGATCCCGGCGAGCGCCGCCGCGAAGGCCCATTCGGCGATCACACCGGCTTCTACTCCCACCCCGATGACTATCCCGTGTTCCACCTGACGTGCATCACGCGCCGCAAGCGCCCGATCTATCTCACGACGGTCGTGGGCGTGCCGCCGATGGAGGACTACTACATGGGTCTGGCGAGCGCGCGGATCTTTCTGCCGCTCATCAGGAAAACGCTGCCGGAGATCCTGGACATGCACTTCCCGTCGGCAGGCATCTTTCATAACCTCGTCATCGTGTCGATCGACAAGCGCTATCCCGGCCACGCGCGAAAAATCATGAACGCCTTCTGGGGCCTCTGGCAGCTGATGTTCTCGAAGACGATCGTCGTGGTGGACCGGGACGTGGATGTGCACGACGAGGCCGAGGTCGCGTGGATCGTGGGTACGCACATCGATCCCGAACGCGACATTCAATTCACGCGAGGTCCCGTGGACGACCTCGAAGACGCGAGCGATCTGCCCGCCTATGGCAGCAAAATGGGCATAGACGCGACGCGCAAGTGGGCGTCGGAGGGTTTTTCGCGTCCGTGGCCCAAGCGGATCCGGACAACGCCGGAGGCCGCCCAGCGGGCGGAAGACGTCTGGTCGACGATTCAGCGTGGCTGGAAACCGTGAGCGCGGGGGGCGGAGTGCGGGGGGCGGACGGCGGGGTGCGGGGGGCGGAGTGATCCGACAGTCACGTGGACGGAGCAATGATCGCTGAGGAGATTCTTCAAAGCCGCGATTTGATTGCGGTCGGGGCACGCGGCGACGAGGCGCGGCGGCGGCGACACGGCGCACGGACCACGTTCGTGCGTGTGTTAGAGGTGCACGCGGACGTCATACCGTCCGCGCTGCCATCGCACGAAGGGGCGGGCGAGCTGCGCCTCGTCGGCGCGCCCACGTCCGTCGAAGCGGCGGTATCGGCCATTGGCCTGGCGAAAGATATCGCCGGGCTAATACCGGTCACGGCGTTTTCGCTGGCCGATCTCGCTGCCATGGCAGGCTCACCGGGTCGATTTCGTGACCTGCTGGCGGCCCTCGCGGCCGTCGGTCTCGAGACGATCGCGGAAGCGCCGATCGATGTGCTGTCGGACCCGGTCGCCGCCGTCCGGGCCGCACGCGACGCCGGCCTGCTCGTACCGCGCCTGACCGTACATCGTCTCGCCGAGTCGGCGCGCACGAGCACGATGGCGCTCGCGAGCGAAATTCAGACGGCTGCTGGCGGTGTCCGCGCGTTCGCGCCGCTGCCGCGTGTCATGTCCGTCGCGCAGCCGACCACCGGCTACGACGACGTGAAGTTGATCGCGCTGGCGCGCCTGATGACCGACAACATCGAATCCATTCAGGTCGACTGGTCGCTATACGGCCCGAAACTCGCGCAGGTCGCGCTGACGATGGGGGCCGACGACGTAGATGGCGTGTCCGCGCAGCCGGGCACGCTCGGACGCCGGCGCAGTCCCATCGAAGAGATTCGCGGCAACATCGTCGCCGCAGGACTCGAACCGCAGGAACGCAACGCACGGTTCGAGCCGCTCGCGTGACCCCCGTCCGCCTCGGCGCGGTTGGCTATCTCAACGCGCGCCCGCTCGTGTACGGACTCGATCGCGATCCGCTGTTCGTGCTGCGCTTCGATCTGCCGTCGCGCTGCGCCGATCTGCTCCACGAAGGCGGAATCGACATCGGCATGATTCCGTCGATCGAAGTGCTGCGCGGTTCGGCGCCTTACCGCATCGTGCCCGGGCTCGGGATCATCTCCGACGGCGACGTCGCGTCAGTGGCGCTCTATGCGCGCACGCCGATTGGGCGCGTGCGGCGGATCGGCCTCGACACGAGCTCGCGCACCTCGGCGGCGCTCACCAGGATTCTCTGCCGCGAAGTCTGGCGGATCGATCCGGAATTTGTCTCGATGCCGCCCGCTGCGGCGTCGAAGGCGGAAGGCTGCGACGCCGCGCTTCTCATCGGCGATCCGGCGCTCTTCCTGCCCCATGAGGCCGAAGGACTGCAGAAGATCGATCTCGGCGCCGAGTGGACGCGGCTGACGGCACTGCCGTTCGTCTGGGCGATCTGGGCCGGACGACCGGGAGCCGTTGAATCGGTCCACGTCGGGCGATTGCAACAGGCTCGGGACGCTGGACTGGATCACGTGGATGAGATCGCGCGCGGTTACTGCGGAGAGGACCGAGCCAGTGTGTGCGCCGAGTACTTGAGACACAATATCAAGTACCGCCTGGGCGACCGCGAGGCGAGCGGCTTGCGGCGGTACTACGAGCTTGCGGCGGCGCACGGTCTCGTGGAGCGGAGCGGACCGCTCGATATGTTCTGATCGCCATGAGTGGAGGGGACGGAGGTTTCAGAGACGGAGTTACGGAGGGGACGGAGGGAACGGGACGACATCACAACGGAGACACGGGGGAACGGAGGGGAACGGTCGTTTTCAGGCATTGCTGACTGCGAGCATCTGGAGGGATCCGACAGCGGCGCGGAGCGGCTGCTCGCGGCCGGCCTTCGGCCGGTGCGGAGA
>JBOGIZ010000014.1:0-1736 GCA_050747805.1 Vicinamibacterales bacterium
GCAGGCAGGTGGCGGCGCTGCGGCGGGCGGCGGCGGGTTCGGCCGCGGAGGCGCACCGATCGCGACCGGCACCTATACCGTGCGGCTGACGGTGGACGGCAAGACCTACTCGCAGCCGCTCGTGGTGAAGCCCGATCCGAGGGGGACGATCTAGGGCACAGGGCGCGGGAAAGATCTCTCGCGGAGGGCGCGGAGGGCAGAGAGCGCCGAGAAGGCGGACGACACGCGTTACACGTGATGTGCGCCGTCGCCCGGCCTTCGGCCGGCCGGAGGAAGCGCGCGCGACCCCGGCGGAAACAAACAGCTGGGGATTTCTGAAGGCTGTTTGTTCCCGTCGGGGTCGCGCGCGCTTCCCGCCGCGCGGACGCGCGGCGCGGCGCACGGCAGCCACGACGCGTGTCGCTCTGCGCCCTCTGCTCTCCGCGCTCTTTGCGCGAGATCTTCCGTCGCTGCTCAGCGTCAAGGATTCCGTTCAATGCCCAGCGACGCCGACGTGGTCGTTCCGCTCCGCTCTCATCGGCAGCAGCGCGCCGCGCTCGTCCAGAAGCTGCAGCACGCGGTCCCTGGAGGCGTGCTGCTGATCGCGGGCGCGCAGGCGCTTGCCGAATCGCCGCACGGCGCCGCGCTGGCGCTCGCCGTGTTCGCGCTCGTCTCGAGCGTGCTGCTGCTCGGGCATGTCGCGAGGGACGTGCGCCGAAATCGCCATCTCCTGCATCGGTCGCCGCAGGCGCACGCGCGCCACGCCGAACACCATGGCATCGAATGGGCTGACATCTTCGCGGCGGCCGTGATCCTTGCCGAAGGATTCGAACACAGGATGCACGGCGGCCACCATTTCCCGCGGCCGGCGATCCTGATGGCGGCGATACTTGTGGTGGCTGGTGTGTTCCACGGACGCATTCTGCACCTTGCCGAAGGACGCCATGCGCTCAAGATCACCGAGACCGGCCTGTCGGTCGGCGGCCGTCCGTTCAGGCACCGGCGGCTGCATGCGACCTGGTCCGAGCTGGCATCGATCGACGTGGGCAACCGCTGGGCCGTCATTTCGGCGCGCTCCGGCCGCGTGCGGAAACTTGATCTGAAGGATCTCGACGGCGCCGAACACGTCCGTGCCGCACTCGAGGCCGCGCGCGAGCGTCTGGCGCTCTCCCGGGAACTCTCGAAAGACCCCAGCTCAGGAGATCAACGCGTCGATGACAGCCACCCGCTCATCTGAATAGTTGACCTTTGCACTCCTGATCTCCTGATCTCCTGTTCTCTCGTGCTTGCCCACAATCAACGGGCGAAGCGTTCGGCGGCGCGGGCTTTGGCCTTTGCCGCCTCGACGTCACGGTCGCGCGCAGGCGCGATTGTCACGAGCGCATCGATCAGCCGGCGGCCCGCCGCGGCGATCTCGTCCACGCCGCGCTCGAACGCGGCTTCGTTGGCCTTCGACGGCTTCGTAAAACCGCTGATCTTCCTCGCGAACTGCAGCGACGCGGCGCGGACCTCGTCGTCGGTCACCGGTGGATCAAAGTTGAACAACGGTCGTATATTGCGGCACATACCGTCGATAGTATGCCGGCTGCGCTCGACACGCGATCGCTCGCGGAGGGCGCGAAAGGCAGAGAGCGCGGAGAAAGCAAACGACGACCGTCATAGGTGACGTGCGGCGTCGCCCGGCCTTCGGCCGGCCGTCGGAAGCGCGAGCGACTACGGAAACAAACAGCATCGGGAACCTAGCGGCTGTTTGTTTC
>JBOGIZ010000015.1:0-2478 GCA_050747805.1 Vicinamibacterales bacterium
GGTCACGAGTCCGTCGTGCATCGACAGTTTGAGATCGCTTGCCGATGCGGATAGCGGCACGGCCACGGCGATGGCCGCCAGAATTGCACAGCGCATCCAGAGTTGTTTCATAGGGGTATCTTTCGAGTATACGCTCCTTAGGACGCGCGGGCGAGACGCGTAGTCGGAGCCCCGGGACAGCCGTTCCTGCTCAGGTCAGCTTCGTGATCCAGAGCGGCGAATCCTTGCGCGGGAGGTCGCACGCGCGGCACACATCCGGTCCGCCGCTTTCGAGGTGGTCGCGCCGGACCCGGCGGTACTCGTCGTTGTTCCAGATCTCCTCGATCGACGCGCTGTTGAGGTCGCCGAGAATCGTATGCCCGTCGAAATCCGCGCAGCAGAGCGACACCCGGCCGTCCCAGAGCACCGTAAAGGTCAGCCACGGCCGGTAGCACGGATAGGTGACGTCGGAATCGTGATTGAGCGTGCCGGCCCAGTTGTGAAGCTCGGTGATGTGAATCTTATCGGCCACGCTTCGCCAGTGTTCGATGAAGGCCTGCTCGTCGGCTGAGTTGTTCTGGCGGACGAACGAGAGAATCAGCTTCGGCCGCTTCCTGCCGAGCTCGGCGCGGATGCGCACGAGCCGCTCGATGTTGCCGATGACCTTGTCGTAACTGAGGCCGACGCGAGTACTGTCGAAGACCTCTTTTCCGCCGGCGTCGACGCTGATGTTGATTGCGTCGAGCCCTGCCTCGATCATGCCTCTCGCGACCTTTTCGGTGATGAGCGAGCCGTTGCTGATCATGCCGACTTCGCGAATGCCCTGCTCTTTCGCGTAGCGCACCTTGTCCACGAGGTGGCGATCCAGGAACGGCTCGCCGTAGTTGTGCACACGCACGTGCGTGACGCCGAGCGCGGCGCATTCGTCCACGATCTTGCGGAAGAGCGGCATGCTCATCACGCCCTGACGCCGGTGCATCTCGTCGCGCGGACAGAAGACGCACTTCGCGTTGCAGATGTTCGTGCTTTCGATCTGCACGATCTCGGGGAGCCGCGGCGCGCGGTCGCGCCCCGCCGCCAGCAGGAGGCGTCGCACCGGCCGCGCTTCGCGCCTGAGCACCGACTCGGCGGCGCGGCGTGCCGTACGGCGGATACCTGTAAAGAGCGGCATTCAGGCGATCGGCGTCCGGATCGACTCGATCACGCGCGTCAGGATCTCATCGAGATCGACCGCCGGCTCATAGCCGATGAGCGCGCGAATCCTGGAGATGTCCGGCACGCGCCGCGGCATGTCTTCGAAGCCGGCCTCGTACGCCTGATCGTAAGGCACCATGACGATCTCCGAGGAGCTGCCGGTCATCTGCTTGATGCGCCCGGCGAGATCGCGGATCGAAATTTCCCGGCCGTTCCCGATGTTGAACACCTGGCCGACGGCACGCGGCTCGTTCATCAAGGCTACCATGGCTTTCACGACGTCGCCGACGTAGGTGAAGCTGCGCGACTGCGTACCGTCTCCGAAGACGGTGATCGGCTGACCGGTGACCGCTTGACGCACGAAGTTGGGTACGACCATCCCATACTGGCCCGTCTGCCGCGGACCCACGGTGTTAAAGAGGCGGACGATGATGACGGGAAGCCTGCGTTCCTTCCAGTATGCGAGCGCCAGGAATTCGTCAATCAGCTTGCTGCAGGCGTAGGCCCACCGATGCTTCGCCGTCGGCCCGAGGACGAGGTCGGCTTCTTCGCGGAAGGGCACGTCGGTGCTCTTGCCGTAGACCTCCGACGTGGACGCGATCAGGACGAGCTTGCGCTTCTTGCTCGCGTGCTTCAGGACCACCTCGGTCCCGTGCACGTTGGTTTCGATCGTGTGAACCGGCGCCTCGACGATCAGTTTGACGCCGACGGCGGCCGCCAGGTGGACGATCACATCGCTGCGGTCGACCAGCTCCGCGAGCACGGGCTCGTTCGTGACCGTGTCGATCGTGTAGTGGAATTTCGGATGCGTCTTCAGATGCGCGATGTTGTCGATCGATCCCGTCGACAGATTGTCGAGCACGAAGACTTCGTCGCCGCGCGCCAGAAGCGCGTCCGCGAGATGCGAGCCGATGAATCCCGCGCCGCCGGTGATGAGAACACGCATCGATTAGGCTGACTCCCGAGTCAGAGCAAGGATGGCCGCAGCGCTCCGCCCGGCGGCATCGTCTCCCGCGAGCACGGGCGCGGTGGCGCGCTCGGATTTCGAGAGCAGCGTACGGCGGAATTCCTGATCATACAGGAGCCGCAGGAGCGTCGTCCGAATATCTTGGGCGTCGACCGCCGCGCCCGCCATGGCCGCCGTCTCCACGAATGGGCTGAGGTTGTTGGGCAGCCCGAGCACGAGCGCGGGCACGCCGAGCACCACGCCGTCGAGCGCCACCGTCGAGTTCACGGTGAGGACGGCACGTGCGGCAGCCAGCAGCGGTGCGAGCGGCGCGCCCGCGTCGAGCACGCGGATGTTCG
>JBOGIZ010000016.1:0-3546 GCA_050747805.1 Vicinamibacterales bacterium
CCTCGGGCGTGGCCGACGCCCTCGTCGTCACCACGGCGCCGGCGGCTCCCGCGTCCAGCGCAGCGGCGACAAATGCATGTCCGTCGAACCGTTCGCCGTGGACGGCGACGAACAAGTCGCCCCGGGCGATGGTCCGCGAATCAATCGACCATCGCTCCACGCGCCGTGCCGGATCGCCAGAGACGAGCCGCCCGCGCGTCGTCTGTGCAATCTCCGAGGCGGTCAACGCGACCATGTCCATGCCGCTAGGACACCCGCGTGCGGGTGCGCCTGGAGAGCGCCGCCGCCGCGATCTCGACGTCGTCGAACGGCAGCGTTCGATCGCCGATCACCTGGTATTTTTCGTGCCCTTTGCCGGCGATGAGCACCAGATCGCCGGGCCGTGCATCCCGAATCGCGCGCTCGATCGCGTCGCGCCGATCCACGATCGCCATCGACGGCGTGCCGCGCGGCCCCTTCGATCCGCTCCGCTCGGCCGGCGTGACGATGCCCCGGCGGATCTGGTCCACGATGCGTTCGGGATCTTCGCTGCGCGGATTGTCGGACGTGACGATCACGAGATCGCTCAGCCGCGCGGCAACCGCGCCCATCAGCGGGCGTTTCGTCCGGTCGCGATCGCCGCCGCAGCCGAACACCGTGATGAGCCGGCCGCTGGCCAGCGGACGCGCCGTCTCGAGCAGGTTCTTCAACGCATCATCGGTGTGCGCGTAGTCGACGACCACGCGGACTTCATCGCGTGGATCCGAGACAATCTGAAACCGTCCTGGGACGGCCGCGACGCTGGCGATGCCGCCTTCGATCGCGGTGAACGGCAGATCCAGCGCCATGGCCGCCGCGGCGGCCGCCAGAATGTTGTAGGCGTTCGGACGTCACACGAGCGGCGACTGCACCTGCAGCGTGCCGCGCGGCGTCCGGATCTCGAACGCAAGACCGGCCAGCGAGAACGAGAGCGGACCCGGACGGACGTCGGCGCGCGCGTCGATGGCGTAGGTCACCGGACGGCGCGCGGCAGCGACGAGATCCGGGGCGCGCGGATCGTCGGCATTGATCACGCCGACGGCGCCGTCCGAAAGCATCTCGAACAGCCGCCGCTTCGCTTGAAAGTACGATTCCATGTCGCCGTGGAAGTCGAGGTGATCGCGCGTGAGATTCGTGAAGATGCCGGCCGCGAATCGAAGTCCGTCGACGCGGCGAAGCGCGAGCGCATGGGACGAGACTTCCATGACGCACGCGCCGCATCCTTGCGTCAGCATGTCGCGCAGCATGCGCTCGAGATCGGGCGCCTCGGGCGTGGTGCGCGGCGCGTCGAATTCACGCTCGCCGATGCGATAGCCGATGGTTCCGATGCGCCCGCATTTGACGCCCGCCGCCTCGAAGATCGCGGCGAGCAGGTACGAGGTCGTCGTCTTGCCGTTGGTGCCTGTGATGCCGGCAAGGGCAAGCTCGTCGCTCGGATTGTCGTAAAACGCCGCCGCCAGCGCGGCCAGCGTCGCGCGCGCGTCCGGCACTTCGATCCATGGCGCGCCGGCGCCCGCGCGGAGCGGCGTTTCCGCGATGATGGCGACGGCTCCGCTGGCCACGGCCTGCGGCACGAAGCGCGTGCCGTCCGCTTTCTCTCCCTTAAGCGCCACGAAGACATCGCCCGGCTGGACGTGGCGCGAATCGTACGCAATGGCGCTGACAGGCTGGTTGAGCGCAGCGCCGTCGAACGGCTTCGCCGCGGCAATGCGCGCGCGATCGAGCAGCTCGCGAAGCGTCATTGCGAGCCTCCGGCGGCGACCGGCGCGGCGCGCCGCGCGAGATGAAGGCTGCAGGCGTCGCCTCTGACCAGGACCGCCCCGGGCGCCGGTGATTGCGCCTCGACGAACCCGTCGCCGCTGAGGTCGGCGGTCATGCCGATCCGCGACAACAACCGCAGCGCCTCGCGCGCGCTGAGACCGCGGAGGTCGGGCATGAGACCGTCCCGCGCTGGTTCCACAGTCGTGGCGAGCACGCTCGCGACAGCCGGCTCTGGAGCCGGCTCCGGCGCGCGCGACGGATCGTGGCTTGCCACGAGCACCGGAGGCAGCGCGTTGAGATTCGGGGGCACGCCGAGATACGTCAACGCCGCCTCGGCGATGCGCCTGAAGACGGGAGCCGACACGGTGGCGCCGTAGTAGCCGTTGGGTCCGTGCGGCGAATCGATGACGACAATGATCGCGAGCGCGGGTTTGCGCGACGGCACGAATCCGACGAACGATGCGTTGTAGTCGACCGGCGAATACCTGCCGTTTTCGAGCTTGTGCGCCGTCCCGGTCTTGCCGGCGACCGTGTAGCCATCGGCGTCCATGCGCGCGGGCTTGCCGGTGCCGCGCTGGACCACCTGCTCCATGATGCCCGTGAGCATGGCCGCGGTGTCGGGCGTAATCGCCTCGCGTACGACCGTGTGCGGCACGTCAGCTCGGGTCTTGTCCTTGATGAACGCGCGGACGACCCGCGGCTCGACCAGATGTCCGCCGTTGGCGACGACGCTCGCGGCGGTCACCATCTGCAGCGGCGTCACACCGACCTGATAGCCCATCGAGACTGAGGCCAGCGCGCTCGGATCGAGACGCGCCACGTTCCAGACGATCCCGGCGCTTTCGCCGCGGAAGTCCGGCGCCAACGCCTGTCCAAACCCAAAGCGCGCCACGTAGTCGGCGAGCCGCGCCGGACCGACCTGCATCCCGATCTTGATCGCGCCGACGTTGCTCGATCGCACGATGACGTCGGTCAACGGGACGGTCCCGAGCCCCGCGTCGGACCGATCGTCGTGAATGACGCGCTTGCCGAACGTGATGTACCCGGGGCTCGTATCGATGAGCGTGTCGGGCGTCATCACGTGCTCCTGAAGCGCCGCGGATGCCGTGACGATTTTGAAGGTGGAACCCGGTTCGTAAATATCCTGAATCGCGCGATCCCGGCGATCGTCATCGTCGAACTTGCGGTACACGTTCGGATTGAACGTGGGCCAGTTCGCGAGCGCGAGGATCTCGCCGGTGGACGGGTTCATGATGATCGCGGACCCGCCGGCGGCGCGGTTGTCTTCGACGCCGGCGCGCAGCTCGCGCTCCGCGACAAACTGCAGGTACTCGTCGATCGTGAGCTCGACGGACGCCCCCGCCGTCGCGGGACGCTCGACGCGGCTGAACAGCGCGTGGCGCTTGGCGTCGGTCTGGATCAGGATCCGGCCCTCCTGCCCGCGGATCTGCGCGTCGTACGCCGACTCGATGCCGCCCAGGCCGACGTTGTCGATGCCGACGTAGCCGATCACGTGCGCCGCAAGCTCCGCGTTCGGGTAATAGCGCCGGCTCTCCTTGATGAGCGCGATGCCGGGGAGCTGGAGGTCGCGGACGCGCTTCGCCTCGTCCGGCGATATCTGGCGCGCCACGTACGCAAACGATTTGTTGGTGCTGAGGTTCCTGACGATGGTCTGCCGTCGGTCCTTGTTGCAGTCGTCGAGCGCAGCGCACACTTTCGCGGCAACGTCAGCCGCATCGTCGATCTCGCTCGGCACCGCCGTGATCG
>JBOGIZ010000017.1:0-2517 GCA_050747805.1 Vicinamibacterales bacterium
GCGAAGCCCCTCGGAAGATCATGAGTCCCTTCGCGCTGCTCATGGCGCTGCGCGAGCTCCGCGCATCGTGGCGCCGACTGTTGTTCTTCTTCGTCTGCGTGGCGATCGGCGTCGGCGCGATTGTCACGCTCCGGTCCTTCATTCAGAGCGTGCGCGCGGGATTGATGGACCAGGGGCGCGCGCTCGTCGGCGCCGACGTGTCGATCTCGTCGGATCGCGCCTGGACGCCCGACGTGCTGCGGATCATTGACGCGCGCCTGGCGCGCGCGCGTGTCAGCGCGCGGCAGGCGTCGATCGAAACGCCGACCATGGTGCGGCCCGAAAACGGACAGGGGAGCCTAACGGCGCGGATGGTGGAACTCCGCGGTGTGCAGCCCGGATATCCCTACTACGGCACGCTGGTGCTCGCCGACGGCCGCACGTTCACGCACGGGATGCTCGAGGGCCATGGCGCGCTCGTGCAACCGGAGCTGCTCGCCGAACTGGGGCTCTCCGTCGGCGATCGGATCATGATCGGCGGCGCGCCGTTCACCATCCGAGACGTCATTGCCCAGGAGCCCGGCCGGCGGGTCGGGACGTTCAGCTTCGGTTCCCGCGTGATCGTCGACTTCGACGCGCTCGAGCGCACCGGACTGCTCTCGTTCGGCAGCCGCGCGAACTACGAGATCCTGGTGAAGATGGATCCGGCCGCCGTCCAGTCGGTTGTGGCGGACCTGCGATCGGATCTGCGCAGCCGCTTCGTCAACGTGCGATCCTTTCAGTCCACCCAGGATCAGATCGGCGACGATCTCGAGCGCGCCGAAAACCACCTGAGCCTCGTCGGGTTCGTGATCCTCGTGCTTGGCGGCATCGGCGTCTGGAGCGTGACGCGGGTGTTCGTGCGCCAGCAGATCCGTAGCGTCGCGATCCTGAAGTGTGTCGGCGCGACAACCGCGCAAGTGCTTGCGGCGTATCTGGCGCAGGTGATCGTGCTCGGGATCGTCGGCAGCGCTCTGGGCGTGCTGCTCGCGCGCGCCGCGCTCGCCTCGATTCCCGCGTCTCTCGTGGCGGCATTTGGCGTCAGCCACTACGGACTCACCGCATCGGCCATCGTGCAAGGCGCGAGCGTTGGTCTGCTCGTCTGCCTGCTCTTTTCGGTCGTCCCGCTGCTCGAGGTCCGGCGCGTCAAGCCGCTCCTGCTCCTGCGGGGCGGCACCTTCGCGGCGCCGGCTGGCCGCCCATCCTGGTGGACGCCCGCCGGCGTGCGTGCGCGTCTGGCGGCGGCCGACTGGCTGCAGGTCGGTGCCGCGGTCCTTGTTGTCGGGGCCCTCATCGCGATCGCGTCGTGGCAGGCCGCGTCGCTCCGTCTCGGACTCATCGTCTGCGGCGGATTCGCGGCGGTCGCGGTGCTGCTGCACCTGGCGGCCGCGGGCGTCATCCGCGCCGTTCGTCCGCTCGCCGCGGTTCGGGCGTTTCCGCTGCGGCACGCCGTGCTGAGCCTCGCGCGGCCGGGTAATCAGACGCGCGTCATCCTGCTCGCGGTCGGTCTCGGAAGTTTTTTCGTCATTGCGGTGCGTTCGGTGCAGTCGATGCTGTTGAATCAGTTTTCGCAGGAGCTGTCGACGAGCGGCGCCGATATGTTCCTGATCGAAATCCTGCCGTCGCAGGTCGACGCGGTCCGCGCGTTTCTCGACGCCAGACGTTCGCCGGGCGCCGAGCCGGCGCGGCTCATCCCGGTGCTGCGCGCGCGCGTGACGAGCATTCGCGGATCCGGGGCCGACCTAGCCGGGCTCGAGCAGGTGCGGCGGCGCGGGCTCGGACGCGAGTTCGTCATCACGTACCGCGATCGGCTCGAACCGAACGAAACGATCAGCGCCGGACGGTTCTGGGCGGGCGAGCCGCCGCTGCCCGAACAGGCGCCGGCGGAAGTGTCGGTCGAGCGCGGGACGAGCGAGCGCGCGAACATCAGCGTGGGCGACGTGATCCGCTTCGACGTCCTCGGCCGGCCGATCGACGCGACCGTCACCAGCATCCGCGACGTGCAGTGGCAGGACGCGCGCAACGGCGGCTTCATCTTCGTCTTCCGTCCCGGCACGTTCGCGCACGCGCCGCAGACGTGGATCGCGATTCTGCAAGGGCCGCCGGATCCCGCCGCGCGCGGACGCCTCCAACGCGACCTCGTCGCCCGGTTTCCGAACGTCTCCGCCGTCGACCTGCGCGAAGTGCTGCAGATGATCGCCCAGGCCGTGCAGTCGGTCACGCGCGCGATTTCGGTGGTCGGCGGCGTCGCGCTCTTCAGCGGACTGCTGATCCTCATCGGCGCGGTCGCGATGACGAAGTTCCAGCGCGTGTACGAGGCTGCGATTCTGCGGACCCTCGGCGCGAGCACGCGCATGCTGACGGCCATGGTGGCGCTCGAATACACGGGACTCGGGCTGCTCGCCGGCATCATTGGCGCGGCAGGCGCGATCGGTCTGAGCTGGGCCATCGCGCGCGAGGTCTTCGACATCCCGTGGCATCCGCTGCCCGGCCTTGCCG
>JBOGIZ010000018.1:0-2209 GCA_050747805.1 Vicinamibacterales bacterium
CGCGCCGCTGCCGACCGCGATGTACGGTGTCGATCTGCTGCTCGCCGGCGGCGCCTACACGATCCTGTCCCGCGTGATCATCCGCTCGCAGGGCGCGGAGTCCCCGCTGCGCGACGCGATCGGCGCCGATCTGAAGGGCAACGCGTCGGTGGCGCTCTACGCGCTTGCGATTCCAATCGCGTTCTGGCGCCCATGGCTCGCGGGCGCCATCTATGCGATCGTCGCCCTTATGTGGCTCGTACCCGATCGCCGCATCGAGCGGCACGTCGCGCAGCGGATGTAAGCGACCCATTTCGTCATTCGGCACTCAGCCTTTAGCATTGACCCTATGCGCGTCGCCCTGGCCCAGATCAATCCCACGAGCGGGGACATCCAGGGCAATACGGACAAGATCATCGACGCCGTGCGCGAGGCGGCCGCGCGCGGCGCCGACCTCGTCGTCACGCCGGAGATGGCGCTCCCCGGCTACTGCACCGGCGACCTCGTCGAAGACGCCGCGTTTCTCGAGGCCAACGAGCGCGCCGTGCACCGCATAGCCGCCGAAGCGGCGTCGATCACGGCCGTCGTCGGCTTCATCGACTACGAGCCTGGCGCGCGCAACGAGTACGGCACGCTCCGGAAGTACAACGCCGCAGCGGTCGTCCGCGGCGGACACGTCCTGCAGCGCGCGCGCAAGACACTCCTGCCCAATTACCGCTACTTCGACGACAAGCGCTATTTCACGCCCGCGGCGCAGCGTGACGCCGTTGACGTGCCCGCCGGCGGCCGATCGGAGCGCATCGGCGTCTCGATCTGCGAAGACATGTGGGACGAGTTCTATAACGTCAAGCCCCTGCCGGAGCTCGCGGCCAACGGCGCGCAGGTCCTGCTCAATCTCAATGCGTCGCCGTACTCTCCCGGCAAACGCTTCACGCGCGAGCGGCTGATCAAGGGCCATGTCCGCGCGCTCGGGCGGCCGGTCGTCTACGTGAACACGGTCGGCGCCGCCGACAACGGCAAAAACGTGATTCCCTTCGACGGGGAAAGCCTCGTCTACGATGCGGAAGGCCGGCTCATTGCGATCGGCAAGCAGTTCGAGACCGATCTGCTCGTCGTGGACGTGGACGCGCCAAACCAGCCGGCGCTCGAGCTGCCGCCCGTCGAGCGCGAACGCGAGATGTATGACGCGCTCGTGATGGCGCTGCGCGACTACCTTCGGAAGATCGGCTTCGCGCGCGCCATCGTACCTTTGTCGGGCGGCATTGACTCCGCGCTGGCGCTTGCCATCTGCGCCGACGCGCTCGGACCGTCCAACGTCGCCGCCTACAATCTGCCGTCGCGCTACAACAGCGAGGCCACGCGATCCATCGCGGCGCGTGTCGCGGGCGCGTTCGGCGTCCGGTGCGGAATCATCCCGATCCAGTCGATCGACGACGAGATCTGCGGCGTCTTCGAGCAGCATGCGCATCCGCTCGCGCTCGATCTCACGCGCGAGAACCTGCACGCCAGAATCCGCGGCATCCTGATGATGGGCGAGTCGAACGACACGGGCGCGCTGCTCATCTCGTGCGGCAACGAAACGGAAATCGCCCTCGGTTACGCGACGCTGTACGGCGACATGTGCGGCGGGCTGTCGCTCATCGGCGATCTCTCGAAGATCGACGTCTACGCGCTCGCGCGGCACGTTAATCGCGCGCACGGCCGCGAGATGATTCCCGACGATGCGTTTCGCGTGAAGCCGTCAGCGGAGCTTGCCGCGAATCAGTTCGATCCCTTCGACTACTACGTCGTGTCTCCGGTCGTCGGCGAGTTCATGGAACGCCGCACGAGCCCGGAGGAACTCGTCCGGCAATTCCAGACGCGGACGCTGGACCGGGCGCGCTTCGTCCCCGACCAGGATGGCCTGACGCCGTACGACAAGCACACGGTGGAATCGTTCCGCGCCTCTGTGTACGACGCGTATCGCCGCATGCGCAAATCGGTCTACAAGCGGCTCCAGGGACCGCCGATCGTCGTCGTCAGCGAACGCGCGTTCGGGTTCGATTTACGGGAAACCATTATCAACGGGTGGGAAGGCACGTGATTGCCGATTGCCGATCCACTCGATCTCTCGCAAAGGGCGCCGAGGGCTGAGGGCGCAGAAGGCCGTCACGCGGCCGCGCTTCGCGCGGCGAACGAATCGAGTAAGGACGGATCACGAGCCGCCTCAGCCGCCCCGAGCGACTCGTGA
>JBOGIZ010000019.1:0-7501 GCA_050747805.1 Vicinamibacterales bacterium
CCTCGAAGCGCGTCGACGTCGCCCATCGGGAGGAGCACGCCGCAGTCCGAGGTGACGATCTCACGCGCGCCGCCGGCGTCGCTGGTGACGACGGGCAGGCCCGCGTAGAGCGCCTCGACGAACGCGATGCCAAACGGTTCCGGCGCCGTGTTCGGCTGGCAGTGGATGTCTGCGGCGGCAAACAGATCGGGCACGTTCACGCGCTCGGTGAGAAAGCGTACGCGTCCATCGACGCGGAGATCGCGCGCCAGACGGCGCAGTTCGGATTCATAGTCACGCTCATGCGGGCGCTGCGGCGTGCCGGCAATCCACACCTCGCAGGCGGCCTCGATGCCCGCGAGCGCACGCAGCAGCGGCACGTGGCCCTTCCACCGCTCGAAGCGGCTGGCGATCGCGATGATCGGCAGATCCTCGGCGGCGCCGAACGCGCGGCGGATGTCGCGCCGGGCGACAGCCGCGGACGGCGGCGACACGGGCGCATAGATGACCGTACGCGGAGTGGACGACAGCCAGCGATGTACGGCCGACGAGGTGTACTCACTGTTGCAGACGATCAGGCGTGGCGGGCGTCCGGCGACGCGCCGCTCGGTCCAGTGCGCGCCCTTGAAGGCGTCGTGGGCCCACAGGACGGGAGCCGCATCGAGCACGGGCGATGCGAGCGCGTACGGCCATGGCGAGTGGCAGACAATCGCCTCGTAAGCCGTCGCGGCGCAAATCGCGCGCAGCCGTCGCCGCGCGCCCCAGACCGTCCACGGGCGGCTGAACCGAGCGGGACCGAGGCAATGACGTTCGGCTCCGCTCGCGTCGATCTCGTGCGCGAGGCGGCCCTCGAAACAGATCGCGAACTCATGCCGCCATCCACCCGGCGCCCGCGCGATCTCCACCAGAATGCGCTCCACGCCGCCATACAGATTGCCCGCGGCGACGTGCAGCGCGCGACGTCCGCTCACATGCGGCGCCGCGGCACAAAGATCGTGTCGTTGGCTTCGACGAGCTCGGTCTGCTCGTCCTTGACCTTGATCGTAATGGCCTGGCCATTCTGCATTCTGGTAATCGTGATGCGGTTCTTCGCCGCCAGATCGATCGCGCCGCCGGCGCGCGCGACCGCCTGGAACACCGTCAGGTTGTCTTCCAGCTCGTACGAACCCGGCGCGTGCACATAACCGGAAATCAAGTAATGCTCCGCTGTCGCTACATAAATCGTGTCGCCATCCCGCAGCGGGATGTTCTGGGCCCGGCCGGACTCCAGGTCCTTGCGGCTGACCTTGATCGTGTTGGCATTCTGATCGACCGGACCGGCGGCCGACGCATTGGTCGGACGATGCGTGATGAAGATGTACCGACCGGAGTCGGTCGTGAGTCCCGCTTCTCCGAGCACGGTCATCAGCGACGCGTTGCCCGCGATCGTCTGCGCGCCGCCGCTGCGGACGGCGCCCATGACCCACACCGTTTGCGATCGATACGTCCTGACGCTCACCGACACGGACGGCGCCGTTGTGAAGTATCCCTTCGACACCATCCGCGCGGCGATGTCGGTCTCGATATCGCGCACGCCCCGGCCGCCCGCCTGGACCCGGCCCAGCATCGGAAAATCGAACGTGCCGTCCTGATCGACGGTGACCTCTCGCGTCAGATCGGCGACGCCGTAGACCGAGATCGCGAGCACGTCCTGCGGGCCGACGACGTAGTCGCTCGGCGTGGCGGGTGCATCGGCCTGCTGGGCCGGCGATGCCGGCGAGGACCCCTGGCTCGACGCTGCCGGCCGCTGGGTCGGCGGCTGCTGCAGCCCGGCAATCAGGAACAACACGAATACGGTCATTGCAGTGCTCCCCACGTGAACGAGGCAAGAATGCGGTGGTCGTGATACGTGCGATCGAGCGAAATGTCTGAAGCGCGCTGGCCCCAGTCCACCGTGATGCCGACGCGAAGACGGTCGCGAATGCGATAGCCAAAGCCGCCGCCGTAGTCGGTATACGTATCGGTACCGCCGAGGCCGGCGGCGGTCGCGGCAGTCTGCTCCTGGCGGTACTGCATCGATTGCCGCGTCGCGGTAAGCTTCGCGTCGAAGGGGCCAACCAGGAGAATGGTGGCGTTGATCGTGCCGCCGGCCGTCACATAGTACGGCGTCGTGAGATCGTACGAGTACCGGACGTCGCGCGTGAACGTGCCGTCGAACCTATAGCGTCCAAGGTCGGCGGTCGAGAGTGTCGCGACGACGCTCAGGCCGCTCCATCCCGGAACCGAGGCCGAGCTCGGCTGGAAGGTGCTGTAGCCAACCGATGCGCTTCCGCTGATGATCGCCAGCGAACTGAACGTCACCGTCGGAGCGATGCGAGTCGTCTCGGAGTTGCGGTCGGGCGCGAGCGTAAATCGCTGTTGGTTGCGCGTGGCCGCGAGGCTGACGCTCGTGAAGGGCGTCACGTCCAATCCGACGCTCGCCTCGATCGTCTCGACGTGCCCGTCGAAGGCTGTCGCGAGATCGAAGCCGCGGAACAGCGAGCCGGTGTCGAACGTCAAGCTCGCCCGGCTGACGTCCGCGGAGACGCGGGTGCGCGTGGCCAGTTTCAGCGCGACCCCGGCCAGGTACGTGACCTGATGATGGCGCGCGCGGACGTCCACCTCCTGATCGAGGCGGTCGCGCGTGGTGACGCCCTGCACGCTGACAAACGGCTGAAAGCGCGAGAGATCGAAATCGGCGCGCACGCCTGATGATTCGTTGACGCTGCGCTCGCTCGCATAGGTCTGGTAGTAGACGTACTCGGTCTGCTCCGTAAAGTCGACGTGGACCAGACGCGGGCGAAACAGCACCTCCGCCTTCGGCGTCAGGGTAAACGTGAAGTCGCTTTTCGGGGTCGTCGCGTCGTTGAAGACGTTCTCGTCGCGACCGACATCGCTCAGCAGGATCGAGGGATTGATGCCGAGGGGCCCGACCCGCACGAGCGCGTTGTCGAGCGGATCGGCCGGCGGTTCGGACTCCTGCGCGAGCGCCGGACGGGCCATCAGGAGAAGGGTCAGCGGCAGAACGGCACGAATCGCCGCGTTCAGGACCGTCGTGCAGGCAGGTCGGCTCATTCGGCTCACACACCTCATTCGCGGTTCAGGCGCCTTATCGGCCCGCCGCACCCGACGGCGCGCCGCGTGAGATCCCCAGCTGCCGCGCCTTGCGATAGAGATTCGCGCGCTCGATGCCGAGCGTCCGCGCGGCGGCCGACATCTGCCAGCGGTGATGTTCGAGTACGGCCTGAATGTAGTCGCGCTCGAACCGCTGGCGCGCCTCGCGCAGGCTCGCGGACGGCGTGCGCGGCGCGAACGCGCTGTCGAACGAGAGCTGCGCCAGGACATCCTCCTGACGAATCGTCGGGGCCTCGATCGCGCGCAGGATCCGCTCGAGCAGCGCTTCGAGCTCTTCGAGATTGCGCCGCCATGGGAGCGCCGAGAGCACGGTCAGCGCCGCCTGCGTAAACGCCGGCGCCGGCCGTCCGAGGCGGCCCGCAATCGCCCGGCTGACGAGCGGCACCAGGGCGCTGAAATCTTCGGCGCGGCGGCGCAGCGGCGGGACAACGACCTCGAGCGCTGACAGCCGTCGATACAGATCGGAGCGGAATCGGCCGTCGCGGACGTCGGCCGCGAGCGTCGGGAGCGCCGACACCATGATCCGCGCGGAGACCCGGGCGGACGTGCGGCCCGCGGAGCGCGCCTCGCCGTCGCGAAGCAGGCGCGCCAGCCGTCCCTGGGCCGACGCCGGCAGTTCACCGGCGCCGAGCAGAAAGAGCGTACCGCGCCCGGCGCGAAGGAGCGCCGCCCCCGCCGACAACACTTCGATCGGGCCGTTGGCGCGATCGCGGGCCCCGAACAGCTCGGTTTCAAGATCCTGCGGACTCGCGGCGGCGCAGTCCACCACGACGAATCGCCCGGCGCGCCGTCCGCTGTGCACGGCGCGGGCGATCGGCTGCGGATCGATGCCGTCCTCCGCCACGATGAGAAGCGGCTCGGTCCGGGTCGCCGCCCGCGCGCACGCCTCGCGGGCACGCGTCGCTTCCGCGGAGCCGCCGGCAAGAACGATGGGAAAGGAGCGCATGAGACAGCTTCGCCCTCTCGGTCACACACACCGGCCGCAAAGCGCGGCCGTGCGGGCGCCGGAAGACACGCTGGGGATGGCAGGAAAGCTCGACTATTGTGGCAGGATTATACGGCTGTGTCAAATAGGACACGCCACCTGAGCCGCAAAGACACACGATCAAGCGCGACACGCCCATTGCCAAAAACGCTTGGGGGAGCGCCCGCGGGAGTGCAAGGCGGCTGATCTACTCGCCGAAGCCCTTTTTGATGAACGCGACGATCCGCTGCCGGCCGTCGAAGCCGTGCCAGGGCTCGACGCTCGGACTGCCGAAGATGCCGCCGGCCAGCGGACCGTGATCCTCGCGCGGGTACTCGACGAGCTCGACAGGCACACCCATCTGCCGCAGCGCGCGATACATCTCCTCGCTCTGCCCCGGGGGATCGGTGTGATCGCTTTCGCCCTGCACGAGCAGGAACGGCGTTTTGGCGTGCGCCACCGTCGCAAGCGCGCTCTGCCGCCAGGCAGATTCGGGGTGCTCCCACGGGTGTCCGCCGTAGAACCAGCGGTCGTACCAGGATCCGCGCTCGGTCCCGTACTCGCTCTGCTGATCGATCACCGGCGCGCCGCTGACGATCGCCTTGAACCGATCGGTGCGGCCCTCGACGAACCCCGCCATCTCGCCGCCATAGCTGTAGCCGATGAGCGCGAGCCTGCCGGGGTCGATCGGGAATTTCGCAATCGCCGCGTCGACGCCGGCCATGATGTCGCGATAATCTCCGCCGACCAAATCGTCCTTGTTCGCGGCCGCGAACGCGGCGCCGTAGCCGGTGCTCCCGCGCGGATTCGGCCGCAGCACGGCCCATCCCTGCCCGAGGAGAAACGGCGTGAACGGATTCCAGGAATCCTGCCACGCGCTCGTTGGGCCGCCGTGCACGTCCACGACAAGCGGCACCTTCTGATGCGCGGCCTGCGGAGGCAGGTACAGAAGGCCTTCGATCGTGAACGCGTCGCTCTTCCACGTGATCGCTTGCGCTTTCACGTACGCCCAGCCGGCCGGCGCCGCGTCCGGCGTATGGAGCACGGTCGCGTGCCGGCCGAGCGTGTCGCTGTAGTACAAGGCCGGCGGCCGATCGCTCGACGAACCGACCCAGACCCATCCGGTCTGCTTCGCGTTCGTGTCGACCTGCGCGACGACGGTCGTGTCGAACACGAGCGGCCGGGGGCGATCGCCGTCGAACGCGACGATGGTGGTGTCGGTGCCGAGCTCGGCGGCCTGCAGCACCCCGGCGCTCGTCGCAATCGGCCCGCCCGAGAGACTGCCGCCGAACCCATCGCTCACGTCATGCAGCCCATCGTCTGCCAGCGTCAATCGATAGAGATCGCTGTAGCCCGGAGGCGCGTCCGTTTTCGCCTGCGCGACGAGGTAGATGTCCTTTCCGTCGAGCGACCACGCCGCCGATCCGATCGTCGGCGGCGCGTTTTTGATCTGTGTCGGATGATCGAGATCGCGGACCGGCACGAGCCACGCCGTCGCGGCTGGAGTGACGTCGTCGGCATCGTTCATCGGACGGCAGGCGGCGAACAGCCGGCTGCCGTCGGGCGACCATGCCACGCCTTCCACATCCGGGGGCACCGCGGTCGGCGTGATCTGACCGCTTTGCGCGTCGAGCAGGTACAGGCGCGACGCGTGCATGTCGGAATCAACCACGACCGCGTCCGCCTTCGCGTCGCGCTGCTTCTTCTCGCCCGGCGTCTCCGGATCGCGCGCGGTAATCGCAATGGTCTTTCCATCGGGCGCCACGAAATAGCGCTGTACGTCCACCTCGATCGGCTGCGGCTTCGCCGCCGGTTTGCCGCCGGCGGCTTCCTTCACGGGCGGAATCGCGTCGGGCGCGGTCGATTCGTCCACGGACGGCACGAGCTTCAGGTCGTACGGCCGAGCCTCGCCTCCGTCCATCGGCAGGCGGAACAGCTGCGTATGGTCGCCGCGATGGGCGAGAAACAACACGCTTTCGCCGTCCGGCATCCATTCGGCCGCCGACTCGCCGCGACGGTCGCCGTCGCGCGAATACGTCAACTGCCGCGCGGTATTGCGCTCGACGTCCACGAGCCACACATGGCTCTTCGCGCCGTCCGCGGTGGCGTCGGTGATCTGGACCAGCACGCGCTTGCCGTCCGGCGACAGCTTCGGCTGCGCGATGGCGCGGACGTGGCGCAGGCCCTCGTTATCGGGAGCCGTCCACTCGCCGGCAGCGAGTCTGAACGCGTTCGATGGCGCGGGATCGCCCGCTGCGGCTCTCGGCGCGGCGGGCGCACAGAGGCACACGGCGGCCAGCGCCGCACATCCAGTCAGTATTCGCATGGAAAAAAGCATACACCTCGGTGGCGGGGCGAGCGCGCGCCTGCATGGGATAATCTCGCCTCCGTGGCGTCGATCGTCATCGGCTCGGCGTTCTATCCCGCAGACGGAGACGGCGGGCGCCGTCAGGAGCGCGCCCGCGCGGCGCTTCGCGCGCTGCCCGACGCGATGCCCGTCAACCTGCAGTTCACCGACGAGACGTTCGCGCCCGACGGATTTCTCACCCTCCCCGTCCTGCGTCTCGATTCCCGAACGGTCACGGGCGCTCCAGGCCGCAGGAAACCGATCGTGTCCGAGATGCTCGATGCGCTCGCCGACGCCGCGCGCAAGAACGGCTGCCGGTACTTCGCCTATCTCAACGCCGACATCGAAGCCACGCCTGCCGCGCTCGAGTACATCCGCTCGCGAGGGCGCGACGGATACGCCTTCTGCCGCGTGGACGTGGACGCCGACACGCGCGGGAGCCTCGGCATTCAGCCGTATGGGATCGACATGGTCGCGTTCGAGGTCGGCTGGTGGACGCGCGCGCGGCGCAGATTCCGTCCCTACATCGCCGGCGAGGCTTGCTGGGACAACGTCTATGCCGCGCTCATCTGCTCGTTGGGGCACGGCGACATCGTGAGCCATCAGCCGCTGATCTTTCACGAGCGGCACCCAACGGCCTGGCAGGCGCACGACGATCCATTCGCGCAGTACAACGGATATCTCGCCGCGCTCGACGCACCGTATTTTTCCCGATGGGTCGACTACGTGCACGCCGTCAAGGACGCCAAGGAGAGCGAGATCGAGCACGACCGCACGATCGCGCGCATTTTCGGAGCGCGGACGACGCCGCTCGAGCGAATCACGCACGCCGGTCGGCAGGTGCGCGCGCGGTGGCGATACTCGCGGCTGCGGCGCCGCGGCGCGCGCGGCTAGAGTGCGGAGCGCGGGGTCCGGAGTGCGGAGTGCGGGGCGCGGAGCGCGGGGTGCGGAGCGCGGGGTGCGGAGCGCGGGGTGCGGAGTGTGGGGTGCGGAGTGCGGGGTGCGGAGCGCGGGGTGCGGAGTGCGGGGCGCGGAGTGCGGAGTGCGGAGTGCGAGCG
>JBOGIZ010000020.1:0-1871 GCA_050747805.1 Vicinamibacterales bacterium
GCCACACGCTGGTCGGCCGACGCCGTCGTATCCCGCCGCGAGATGCTGGCGCGGCTCGAGCGTGTCTACGGGACGATCGAGGCGCTCGGCGAGCGCGGCGCGGCGCCGGCCGAGCGCTTCCGCCTGCCCGACGGCACGACATTCGGCATCATCGCATCGACGACGGAGCCGTTCTGCGCGGTGTGCGACCGCAGCCGGGTGACCGCCGACGGCTTCTGGCTGCTGTGCCTCTACGCGCGCGGCGGACTCGATCTGCGGCGTCCGCTGCGCGAAGGCGCCTCCGACGAGGAGCTCGCGCGGCTGGTCTCGACCGTCTGGTCGATGCGCGCCGACCGCGGCGCGGAGGAGCGCCTGGCATCCCCCGAGCGGCTGCCGCTGATTCCCGTCACCGCACTCAAACGCGACGCGCATCTCGAGATGCACACGCGCGGCGGTTAACCCGCTACTTGATTTCGACCTTTCCCGCCATCGCCTTGTTGAAGGCGGGGAGATCGGTGCCGAGCACCTTGTCGGAATCGGCTTTCGCAGCGGCGAGAGCGTGCTCGATCTCGTCAAGCACCTGCACCTCCGCCGCCGTCGGTTTGTATTCCGCTCCTCCCGACACGTCTCCGGCTCCGCTGCCGACGCCGCCGTTGAACCAGATGAGGTTCATGTACACCCTGTACTGTTCCGGGTAGTACTTGTCATCGCTCTGCATGTCGGAGTGGGTAATCAGCTGCAGCTCCACGCCGAGGAGTTTCGCGTCGAGATCGTTGAGGGCTTTCGACACGTTCGGTTTGCCCACGTTGGTCTTCAGCTGGTCTTCGATCTCCCGCCGCAGCACCTCGAGACGATTGGTCAGGTTCGCGGCAAGCGTCAGATCGTCGCGAACCTTGACCTGCATCCGCGTGGACTCGACGAGGTCCGCATCCGAGGATGGAATCGCCGGATCCCTCAAGACGGTGAACGGCTGTGTGAGCGTCTGGCCGCCGGCGCTGAGACGCACGGCATAGGTGCCCGGCGCCGCGAGCGGTGCCGCCACCTGCGCGCCCTCAATGCCCCAGTGGGTCACCGGCCGCCAGTCGTGTCCTTTGAATCGCGGCTCTTCCCAGACGCGCGGATTCTTTTTTGGGGTCGTCCGGAGCTCGACCACGGCGGGCGCCTCATAGTGGAGATCCCATTCAGCGCGATTCAATCCGGCGCGCCCCGGCACTTCCATCGACCGAATCACCTGTCCGCCGGCATCGAGGATGTCCATTCGCAGCGGCGAAGCCGACGCGGCAGGCAGCGCGTACACGAATTCGGCCGATCCACTTCGAGCCTGCCGAATCCCCGGACGGACCGGGTAGAGCGTGGGCGCCGAGGGCGCAGGCGGCGCCGTCTGCCCGGTGGCCTCGAGGAGCGCGATGTTGTCGAGGATGTACAGGCCGCGGCCATAGGTGGAAATCACGACATCGTGATATCGCGGCTCGATGGTGATCCATGTAACCGGCGCCGCGGGCAGGCCGGGGTTGAAGTGCGTCCAGGTGCCGCCATCGTCCGTTGAATAAAAGAACGCGTGGCCGGTGCCCGCGAAGAGCAGCCCTTTCTTGTTTGGATCCTCGGCAACTGACTTCGCGTAATCCAGCGGATGGCCCGTCGGGAGGCCAGCGCTGATCTTCGTCCACGTGACGCCCGCGTCGGACGTCTTATAGATATACGGCTTGAAATCGTTGTTCAAATGCGCGTCGAACGCCACGTAGGCTGTGCCGGGATCGAAGGTGGACGGCCAGATTTCGGTGACGGTCGCCCACGCGGGAAGACCGGTGATGTTCTTCGTGACGTCGGTCCACTGGCCCGACGCGCCGCCGTCTTTCGTGTACCAGAGCTTGCCGTCGTTGGTGCCCGCCCAG
>JBOGIZ010000021.1:0-3079 GCA_050747805.1 Vicinamibacterales bacterium
AGCTCGACATGGTCGGCGATCCCGCGCGGCTCGCCGACCTGATGCGGCGGCTCGAAGGCGACACCGGCGACAAGGGCGTCGAAATAAAGGTCGCCGCGTTTCTCAACCTGCTGCGCGGGCTCGCGGAGTACGTCGGCAGGACGAATCCGGCGCAGCTCGATCAGACGCTCCGGCAGATGGGACAGGCCGCCGGCGTCCTGAACGCGGAGAGCATGCTCGACCTCCTCGCGCGCCGCACCAAGCCGGAAGCCATGGCGGGCTCGGTGAACGTGGTCACCGCGATGGTGCACCGCATGAGCGACGCGACCGTCGCGCAGTTCGTGTCGCACTCGGTCATCGCGGAGCGCGGCGCAAGCGAGCGCCTCGCCGAGGCGTTCCAGGCGCTGGTGCCCGAGCAGGAGCGCCATCGGCAACTGCTGTCGCTCGCCCAGACCGAGGTGGCGGCCTCCGAACTCGGACAGGATGAGGGTTTCGGCGGGCTGTGGGAGCGCGTGGAAGCGATGCTGATGTCGTACTCGGACTCGCATATCGTGTCGGACTCGTACGGCCGCGAGTTGAGCGGCGCGCGGGCGCGCGCGATCGACGTCGAGGCCGTGAGCGACGATCCGCCCGACCGCGTTGCCGCCTGGATGGCCTCGGTCGCCGACGCCGCGCTGCGTGGGCTCGATGTGCAGCTGCTGACGGACCTGCTGCACGTCGAAGAAGATGCGAGCCGGTGGCGCGATGTCGCCGACACCGCCGCCGGCCACGTCGAGGATCTCGTGCGCGTCGGCTATTTCGATCAGGTGCTGCTGCTCGCCGGCTCCATCGTGGCGGAGAAAGATCGGCTGCCTGCGCGCGAAGACGCGGCGCGCGGCGTCCTCGACCGTCTCGGGGAAGGCCCGATGATCAAGCAGGTCGCCAAGTACCTGCGGACCGCCGACGATGCCAGCTTCGCGCGCTTCAGCGCGCTCTGCCAGCAGATAGGGCCGGCCGCGATTCCGCCGCTGGCCGAGGCGCTTTCGACCGAACAAGACGCGCGCGCCCGGCGCCGGCTGCGCGACGTCCTCGTCGGCTTCGGTGCCGCGGGGCGCGACACCGTCCAGCAGTTGATGCACGCCACCAACTGGGAAGTCCGTCGAACGGCCGCGTACCTGCTGCGCGAATTCGGCGGCGCCGAAGGACTGGTCGAACTGGAGCCGCTGCTGACGGATCCCGAACCGCTCGTTCAGCGGGAGGCCATTCAGGCGCTCGTGCTCAACGGAACCGACGCGGCGTCCGAAATCCTGCTGCACGCCCTCACGAAAGTCTCGGGGCGGCCGCGTCAGACGCTCGTGACGGAACTGAGCTCGCTCAAGGACGAACGCGCCGCGCCGCTATTCTGTTATCTGCTGCGGCGGCTCGATCGGCGCGCGTTCCCTGCCGTATACCTGAGTGCCATCGAAGCGCTCGGGTCGTTCGGCGGTCCCGACGCCGTCGAGGCGCTCAAGGACGCGCTGCAGCGCGGGGACTGGATCGCGCCGCTTCGCACGCGTCGCGCGCGGGCCGCGGCGGCTCACGCCTTGCGCCGTATCGGGACGCCGGTGGCCGTCACGGCGCTCCGCGATGCGTCGGCGCGCGGGCCGCGCGGAGCGCGGACGGCAGCGCGTACCGAGCTGGGACGTCTGGGATGACCACATGACCGACATCACGACTCGACAGGCGCTGTATGACGACCTGCTGCGCCGGATCGCGTCCGGCGTTCGCGGCGCGCAGTTGTACTCGCCCGATCATCCGCTGGTATCCCGGAACATGGCCGGGCTGATGGCCGGCCTGACGGTGCTCCATCAGCAGCAGCCCTCGATTGCCATCGGCATCGTGGGCCAGGATCTCGTCGTCGCCGACACGCCGATGCACAAGGCCAGCGCGGCGATGACGGAGTTCATCCGCCGCCTCAAGGACAACCACGTGGAGCGGATCGCGTTCGAGCGCGGCGTCACCGAGCAGGAGCTCGTAGCGCTGATGCAGACCCTGTCGAAGCTGACCGGACGCGCGAGCGCCGACGATGAAAAGGATCTGTCGAGCGCGCACATCCGGGTGGGCCGCCTCAAGGCCGACGACCGCCGGCAGGACGGCATCGCCAGCGACATCGCCGCGATCAAGCAGCTCTACGCGAACGCCGTCGCGGCGGCCGAAGTCGCGTGGGAAAGCGCGCAGCGCGACGGGAAGCCCGACGCCCCGCTCGCGTCCCAGACCGTCGACGGCCTCGCCGACGCTGTCAACCAGAACCGCAGCGCCCTCATGGCCCTGACGGCGATGCGCACGTACGACAACTACACCTTTACGCACATGGTGAACGTGTCGATTCTGACGATGGCGCAGGCGCGCGCGCTCGGAATCGAAGGACGGTTGCTGCGGGAATTCGGCGTGTCCGCCCTCATGCACGACATCGGAAAGGTGCGCACGCCGAAGGAGATCCTGAACAAGCCCGACAAGCTGACCGACGACGAGTTCGTGATCATGCGCCGCCATACGGTCGACGGGGCCGAGATCCTGCGGCGCACGCCGGAAATGCCGATGCTCGCCCCCGTGATCGCGTTCGAACATCATCTTCGTCTGGACGGCAGCGGCTATCATTTTGGCGTGGAGCGCTCGTCTCTCAACGTGGGCACGATGCTGTGCGCGATTGCCGACGTGTACGATGCGATGCGATCGCAGCGCGCCTATCAGCAGGCGTACCCGACGGATCGGATTCTCGCCGTACTCAAGCGCAACGACGGCGTGCAATTCGATCAGCATCTAGTGCGCCGCTTCACGCAACTGCTCGGCATCTACCCGCCGGGCAATCTGGTGAAGCTCAATACGGGCGAGATCGCGGTCGTGCTGCGCGTCCATGCGCCCGATCCGTATCGGCCGCGCGTGCGCGTGCTGTTTGCGGCGAACGGCTCGCGGCTCGATCTGCCGTACGAACGCAATCTGTGGGAACCGCGCACCGATGGCGGGAGGCAGACGGTCCTCGACAGCGTACAGGCTCCCGTGGATCCCGCCGACTACAACATCGACCCACTCGCCTTCCTCGAAAGCTGACGCGTTGTCCGAAGGGTTTCGTACTGTCCTGATT
>JBOGIZ010000022.1:0-5038 GCA_050747805.1 Vicinamibacterales bacterium
GGGTCGTCCCCGTGTTCGCCGCACTCGTTGCCGCCCCGGTCGCGGCTGCGGCGGGCGCCGGCGCGGGCAGCGGGGTGCGCGGCGCGAGCGGCATCGAAATATTGAGTGAGTGACCGCAGGTCGGTCCCGACGGTGCCGCCAGGACGCTCACCGTCTGCTCCGCGCGTGTGAATCCCGTGAGATCAGCGGTCAGCGTGTACTCGCCCGGACCGAGCGGTACACTGAATGCGCCGCCCAGTTCGGTGGACGTCGCGGCGCGCAGTGTCGGGCCGGCTTTGATCGTGATCGCGACGCCAGGAAGGGGGATGCCTGCGCTCGTCACGCTCCCGGTGACTCGGCACGTAGCCGAGGCCGCGGCTGGCTGCGTGGACGGCAGTGCGGGCACCTGCGCGGGTGGGCCCTGCTGAGCATGCAGATTGATCAGCGCAAACGCAAACATGATCCCAATCGCGAGGCCTGCGGCTCGCTGGGATGAAGAAAGGGTAGACATCGGTTGCAGTTGGAAATACGCCGCCGCCGGCGGATTGGTTTAGCCCAACGCTATAATCGCCCGCGCCCGTGACAGAACTGTGGCGTGCGCCACCGTTATGCTCCGGGCGGGTATCGGACATCAGGAGGAGAGGCACATGACGCGATGGACGACTGTGGCGTTTCTGCTGTTCGCGCTCACGCAGCAGCCGGCGACGCCGCCATCCGCGAACAGCTGTCCGGAACTCGCGTCCGCGCTGCAGGCCGTCGTCCACAACGACGCGCGGCTGCGCGACTGGGCCGAGCTCGGCCGCTATCGCGAACTCAACCGATCGGTCGCCGCGGCCGTATCGGGCGAACGGCGCGTCGTGTTCATGGGTGATTCGATCACCGACAGCTGGCAGGAGCCGCGGTTCGGCGGCTTCTTCCCGGGCAAGCCGTACCTCGATCGCGGCATCAGCGGCCAGACGACCCCGCAGATGCTCGTACGCTTTCGCCCCGACGTCATCGATCTCGATCCGAAAGCCGTCGTGATCCTCGCCGGCACCAACGACATCGCGGGGAACACCGGGCCGGAGACCAATGACGATATCGAGCGCAATCTCGAATCGATGGCCGAACTGTCGAAGGCGCACGGGATTCGCGTCGTCCTCTCGAGCATCACGCCGACGAGCGCGTATCACACGACGGCACGCGGCATCCCGCAGACCACCCAGCGCCCACTCGCGCGGATCAAGACGCTCAACGACTGGATTCGCCAGTACGCGGACGCGAACGGGTTCGTATATCTCGACTACTTTTCCGCGCTGGTCGATCAGGGCGGCGAGATGCGCGCGGACCTGACCGCCGACGATCTGCATCCCAATGCGGCCGGCTACGCGATCATGGCGCCTTTAGCTCAGGCCGCCATCGAGCGCGCGCTTCGCTGATCGATGGCCGACGGGCGATGGCCGATTTCCGATGGGCGATGGGGATGATCGATGTTCGATGGGCGATGACTGAGGGACGGATGTCTGGTGGCTGATAGTCGATGTCCGACGTGCTCGATATTCGGTCATCGGTCATCGGCCATCGGTTATCGGCCATCCGTCATCGGCCATCCGTCATCCGTCATCGGCCATCCGTCATCGGCCATCGCCCATCGGTTATCGGCCATCGGCCATCGGCCCATCGGTTATCGAATCACGCTCTCAATACCTTGACAGGATCCACCTTCGCCGCCCGGCGCGCGGGCACCACGCTGGCGAGCGCGGAGACGGCGAGCAGCACGAGCGCGACAGCGGCGTAGCTGATGGCATCGTGCGGCGTCACGCCATAGAGAAAGGTTCCCAACAGGCGGCTCACCCAATATGACGCCACGATGCCGATCGCGAGGCCGGCGATCGCGATCGCCATCGACTGTCTGACGACGAGCGCGACGATGTCACGGATCTGTGCCACGAGCGCGGAGCGGATGCCGATCTCGCGGGCGCGCTGCGCGACCGAGTACGACAGCACCCCGAACAACCCGACGCCGGCGATGAGCAGCGCGAAGAGCGCGAAGGCGCCGAGTAGCGCGGCATACAAGCGCGGGTTCGCCAGACTGTCCGCCACGCGCTCGCGCATCGTCATCACTTGCTCGAGCGGCGCCGTCGGCGCCGCGGTTCTGACGATATCGCGCAGCGTCGGGACGAGCGTCTCCGGATCGGACGACGTGCGGACGATGAGAAAGATGTCATCGTCGCTGACGTGCCGCGCGGGTCCTCCCGCATTCGCATTGGAAGGCGTGTAGTAGATCTCCGGTTGTGGGGTATCGGTGACGCTGTTCCGCACCGTATCATCGACGATCCCGACGATCGAACGCGGGGGAGGCGGCGTCGTCTTGCTGGTCCCGTCGCCGGGAAGGGTCAGCGTCCGACCAAGCGCACGCCCGTCAAGATACCTTCGTGAGAACGCCTCGTTGACGAGAACGGCCTGTCCGCTCGATTCGTCCGCGGCCGTGAAGCCGCGCCCTTCGACGATGCGTTGATCCAAGGCCGCGAAGAAATCCGGACTGACCTGCTCGAGTCCGGTCTGCACCTCGACGGTGCTCCCGTCATGCCGTTTGAGCCAGAACATCGTGAGGTCGTTCCACTTCCCAAATGGCATCGTGTTCGAGTACGCGGCGTGCGTGACGTGCCCGACTGACGAGATCCGCCGCATGACCTGATCGAGCACATCGAGGCGCCGCTCGGGAGTGAATGCCGTCGCCGGAAGGAACAGCCGCGCCGTGAGGAGGTTCGAAGAGTCGTAGCCGACATTCGCGTTCATCAGATCGAGGAAGCTGCGCGTGAGGAGCAGCGCCGAAATGAGCAGCACGCACGCCATCGCGACCTGCGCCGCCATGATCACCGCCCGCGCGCGGCCGGTCCGCGTGCGCAGTCCTCCGCCGGCAGGGGCCAGCGAATCCTCGGCAAGCGCCGGCACCAGGTCGCCTCGCGCAATGTGCCACGCAGGCAGCAGCCCCGAGCCGACGCCCGCGAGAATTGAGATGGCCACGGCGAGCGCCTGGATGCGCCAGCCGAGCGCGATGTCCTCGATCCGTGGAAAGTGCGCCGGAAGAATCGATGGCAGCGCGCGCTGCAGACCGGCCGCGAGCGCGAGCCCCGCCGCGCCCCCAAGCAATCCGAGCAGCACGTTTTCCACCAGCGTCTGGCGCACGAGCCGACCGCGGTCCGCGCCGAGCGCCGATCGCACCGCCAGCTCACGCCGCCGGCTCGTCGCGCGCGCAAGCTGCAGGCTCGCGACGTTCGCGGTCGCCGTCGCGAGCAGGATCGCCACGGCTGCGAGCAGAATCAGAATCGCCGGGCGCACCTCCGCGGTGAGCGCCCGGAGCAGGGGGATCGTCGTGATCTCGATCGGTTCGTCGCTTCCGAAGATCCCGATCGCAATGGTGCTGGCGACTCCCGCGTTCGGCACCGCCGCGCGTGCGAGCGTGGTCCCTTCGGCGGCGGCCTGGGCCGGCGTGACGCCGGGTTTCAGCCGCCCGAGGGCCTGGAGCATGGAGACGTGGATACCTACGTTCGGTCCGCTTTGCAAGAGCTCAGGTGGAACAGCGAACGGCACCCAGGCGCGGGTGTCGCGGTTCGGGAACGCGAACGAGGCGGGCATGACGCCGACAATGGTGTAGGTCTTCTTGTCGAAGCGAATGGGCGATCCGATCGCGTCGGGTCGTCCGCCGAACTGTTGCTGCCAGAGTCCGTAAGAGAGGATGACGATCGGCGGCTGTCCTGGGCTCGCGTCTTGCGGCCCGAACCTGCGGCCAAGGGCGGGCGACACCTGCAGCATTGGAAAGAGCGACGGCGTTACGCGGCCGATCGTGATTCGGGCGGCCCCGGGCCGATCGGCGAGCACGACCTCGTCGGTCTTCCATGCGCCCATTGCATCCAGCGTGCGTGCCGATTTCCGCCACGCGAGATACGTGCCGTTGGTCATCATCGGGCTGAATCGTTTCGTGCTGCCCTGGCGCGTTTCGTACAGCCGTACCAGTCGCGGCGCGTCGGCCCACGGGAGCGGCTTCAGCAGCACGCCATACGCGACGGCTCCGAGCACGGTCGTCGCCGCGATTCCCAATGCCATCGTCGCGACGACGAGCGCCGCGTAAGCCGGCTGTCGGCGGAGCAGGCGCCAGGCGTAGCGAGTGTCCTGCACGACGGACGCGATGCGCCGCGCAGAGCCCGGCGGCGGCTCGACGGCCGGTGCGCGGCGCGGGCGACGCGTTCGGACCCCAGGGTCGGTCACCCACGCACGGATCTGTTCGTTTACCCGGCGCTCGGCTTCATCCGTGCCGCACTGTTCTGCGCGCGCGGCTGCGTAGGTGGCCGACGCATGCTGCGCCAATTCCTCGAGCACGTCGTCGTCTGGAACGTCAGGCGTGAACGCTTCCAGGATTCGGGTTTTCCAGTTCATAGCTCATGCCTGGATCGATGGGCGATGGGCGATGGCCGATGGGCGATGGATCGAGGGTCGAAGCGTCGAGCATCGGTCATCGGCCGTCGGTCATCGGTCGTCGGCCATCGGTCATCGGTCATCGGTAATCGGTCATCGGTCATCGGTCATCGGATCCCAGCAGCGCGTCGGTCTGAGCCTTCAACGCGTCGTACTCTTTCTTCAACTCCGCGTACCGTTCGATCGCGTCGCGGCCGACCTTCTGATCGACGTTCGCCGTCATCCCGCCCAAATACCGAACGTGCTCCTCGAGTCCTGGCTTGTTGTAGCGCACGCCTTCGGGCGTGTTCACGATCTGCTCGTAGATTTCGCGCAGCTTCGTTGCTTTGTCGCCCTGCGCCGCCGACATTCCATTCCGCACTCGGCTGAGCAGCTCGCCCACCGCCGTTCCAAGGGAGCGCACGCGAACATTGTGCTCGTACTGCTCTTTCAGATCCGCGGCCGTCACGCCTTCGGCGGCAATACGCGGATCGATGAGCAGACTGAATGGCTTGGTCTGGACGACGCTGCCGACCGTCAGCCGCGCCTGATACGCTCCAGGAGGTGCCGAGAGTCCGTCGGCATAGCGCGCATCCCAGACCAGGCGATTCATGCCAGCCGTCTT
>JBOGIZ010000023.1:0-3551 GCA_050747805.1 Vicinamibacterales bacterium
GATCGCCACGATGTTGCCCGGCGTGCGGCCGAGCATCTCCTTGGCGTCCTTGCCGACCGCCTCGATGCGGCCGTTGACCTTGTTGATCGCGACGATGGACGGTTCGTTGACGACGATCCCCTTCCCGCGCGCGTAGACGCAGGTGTTCGCCGTGCCGAGGTCGATCGCGAGATCGCTCGAGAACAGAGAAAACATTGACCGCAACCTCACGAATGACTCCTCACCTGGTCGAGGTGAACGACTACGCGTCGTTCGGCGTTTCGCTCCCGGCGATGTGAATCCCGTTCTTGCCGTGTTCCTTGACGTAGTACATCGCTTCGTCGGCCGCCTGGATGAGCGATTCGGCCGAGGCCGCGACGTCGGGCAGCGTCGCGACGCCCACCGAGACGGTCAAATGAATATCGAGCCCGTCGCCGTGCAGGAACGGATGCGCGTTCACCCGGTCGCGAACACGCTCGCCGACCGAGACGGCGCCGTCGCTGCCGGTATCGGGCAGGATGAGCGCGAACTCGTCGCCCCCGAAGCGCGCCACGACGTCGGTTTCCCGGGCGCTGGCGCGAATCAGGCCGGCGGCCTCGACCAGCGCACGGCTGCCGTATAAGTGCCCGTGCGTGTCGTTAATCCCTTTGAAGCCGTCCAAATCGACGAACAGCAGCGACAGCGGCCGCCCGCTGCGCGACGCCCGCTTGGTTTCGCGCCGCAGCACCTGCGAGAGATACCGCGAGTTGTACAGCTGCGTCAGATCGTCGGTGACCGACAGCGCCTCCGCGCGCTGCACTCGCAGCGCGTTATCGAGCGCAATGGCTCCCGGCTCCAGTGCCCACGCCAGCGCGGCCTCGGTTGGCGCGGTCAGGCGCGGCTCGCGCGCCGCCGGAGTGCGATCCAGCCCAACCAACGCGCCAATCGTGCGTCCGCGGCATTCGAGCGGAAACGCGATCGCGGCACCGCGCGATCCGCGGTCGAAACGCGGATCCGCTGCAAGGTCCATCACAAAACATGACTCGCCGCGCCGCAGCACCCAGTGGCCGACGGCTGTCGCCGAGGCTTCGAGCGCCGGCGTCAACCCCCGGACGCCGAGCGTGCGCTCATGGCCGGCCGCGTCGATGGCCATGACGAGCCACGACGGCGCTGGCAGCCATTCGGTCGCACGCGCCATGATGGCGTCGGCCACGCGTTCGGGGTCGAGGGACGAATTAACCGCTCGAATGACTTCGGCGAGGACGTCAGCGCGCGAAAGACGGGTCCGTAGCGCCCTTTGCAGCGACCGCAGCCGGCCGGCAAGATCGATCCGCGACGAAGGCGACGGCGAACGCCGGCCGCGGGGCGGCACACGCGTACCCGAGGCGCGGCGGAGGCGAGGCTGCGAAATGCGAAATCCCTCTAAGTCGTTCTATCCTCCGCAAATATAGCACAGGCCGACACCGGCGAAACGGCCTTTCAGGCCTCGCAACCGGCCCGACGCGACGTCCGCTCCCCACGTAAGGAAATCCGTCCGCTCGTGGCATAATTGAGTTTTCTCCTTGAAGGAATTGGGACGCCCATGACGATGCTCGACAAGATGCGGCGCCACAAAGGCTGGCTCAAATGGAGCCTGGCCATCGTGGTGGCGGCATTCATCTTTCTCTACATTCCGAGCTTTCTGAGCAGCAACCCGCAAGGGGCCGCGGCCAACGGCGTGGTCGCCACCGTTGAAGGACACGACATCACGGCCGCGCAGTTCCGCCGCGTCTACGAGCAGCAGATGCAGGCCTATCGCGCGTCCTACGGCGCAAACGTGGACGAACGTCTGCTGAAACAGCTCGGCATCGATCAGCGCATCGTGGAGCAAATGATCGAGGAGGAGGCCTCGCTCGCCGAGGCGCACCGCCTCGGCATCACGGCCAGCGACGCGGAGGTGCGCGACCGCATTCTCGCGATGCCCGCCTTCCAGGAAAACGGCCAGTTCATCGGCGACGCGCGCTACAAAGAAGTGCTCAGCATGCAGAATCCGCCGATGCGGCCCGACGAGTTCGAAGGGCAGATCCGCGACAGCATCGTCGTCGAAAAGCTGCAGGCGGTGCTGACCGACTGGATCACGGTCCCGAACGCCGACGTCGCCCGCGAGTTCAAACGGCGCAACGAGAAGGTGAAGCTCGAGGTGGTCGCGTTCCCAGCCGACAAATTCCGCGCCGGCCTCAGCGCGACCGACGCCGACGTCGCGAAGTACTTCGACGGCCACAAAGACGCATACCGCGTCCCCGAAAAGCGGAAAATCCGGTACCTCACCATCAACGAGCAGGCCCTCGAAGAGCACCAGACGGTCACCGGTCAGCAGATCGAGCGCTACTACAACGACAACATCCAGCAGTTCTCGACGCCGGAAGAAGTGCGCGCCAGCCATATTCTGCTCAAAACCGACGGCAAGAACGACGACGACGTGAAGAAGCAGGCGGAAGACATCCTGAAGCGCGCGAAGGCCGGCGAGGATTTCGCCGCCCTGGCGAAGAAGTACTCGCAGGACGACGCCAGCGCGAAGAAGGGCGGCGACCTTGATTTCTTTCCGCGCGGACAGATGGATCCGGCGTTCGAAAAGGCCGCGTTCGCGCTGCAGCCGGGCCAGATCAGCGATCTCGTGAAATCACAGTTCGGCTTCCACATCATCAAGGTCACGGACAAGAAGGCCGCGACGACCAAATCGCTGGCGGATGTCCGCGGCCAGATCGAGGATCAGCTGAAACTTCAGGCCGCGCAGGCCGACGCGCAGAAGTTGGCCGATCAGGTGGCCTCAGAGCTGAAAAAGCCGGCCGATTTCGAGAACGTTGCCCGCGCGCACGGGCTGCAGACCGGGGAATCGGGCTTCTTCCAGCAAGACGAACCAATCGCGGGCATCGGCATGGCGCCGGCCGTCGGGCAGCAGGCGTTCCAGATGAACGAGGGCGACGTGAGCGGCGCCCTCCGGACGCCGCAGGGCTATGCGTTCATCGCGGTCACCGGGCATCAGGACCCGTACATCCCCAAGCTCGATGAAGTGAAAGCGAGAGTCCGCGACGATGTGCTGAAGCAAAAAGCCGTGGAAGCAGCGCGGCAGAAGGCGGCGTCGATCGACGCCGCCCTGAAAACGACGCAGAGCGGCGACTTCGACAAGGCGGCGAAGGCCGCCGGCCTCGACGTGAAAACGACGGACCTCATTGCACGCGGCTCCGCGATTCCCGACGTCGGCGCCAGCCCGGCGGTGGACGATGTGGCGTTCGCGCTGCCGCAGGGAGGCGTGAGCGACCCGATCGTGACCGACAACGGCGCAGCCATCATCAAGGTGACGGAGCGCAAGGATGCGACGCCCGCGGATCTGGCCGCGCAGCAGGATTCGCTCAGGACCGAACTGCTGAACGACCGCAAGAACAAATTCTTCAGCGCCTACATGACCAAGGCACGGCAGCGCATGAAGATCACGGTCCACCGCGAGACGATCGACCAGATTACCGCTTAGTTGATTTCGTCGCCGTTACTCGCGCAATCCACTTCTCCAGCCGATCCGCCGCGTCCTTCTTGTTCCGAGGGGCTTCGCCCCTCGG
>JBOGIZ010000024.1:0-7532 GCA_050747805.1 Vicinamibacterales bacterium
GCTCGATGCGCTCCGCGATGCGGCCGCCGATGTGCGCGCGCCTGTGTACTCGACGCTCGCCGCCGATCCGGACCCCGCGATCAGCGCTCGCGCGCGGACCGACGGGCAATCCGCGCCGTCACCTGACGTGAGCGACTGGCAGGCCCTCGTCGACGGACGATTGGGATCGTCGCCCGATGCCCTGAAAGCCGCGATCGTGTCGCACCGGACATCCGCCCGCCTCACCGAGCTCCAGCGCATCGTCGATCGTCTTCGCGCGCGCGAACAGCAGGAGCCGGACGCGGCATGCCGGGAGGCGTGGCGCGCGGCCCGGGGTGCGGCGCATCAGGCGCTCGCTGCGCGCGGCAGCCGCCTCGCTCTGTACGACCTGCGCGACAGCCTGCTCGGATCTGAGCGGCTGCCGGTCGCGTTTCTGGCGGCGCTCGAAGAGGTCGGCGACGCGAGCTGCCTCGAGCCGCTCGCCGCCGCGTATGAAAGCTCGTCGCGCAGCGGCGACACATGGTGGCGCGCGCATGTGGCCGCCGCCTTCCGCGCGATTGTCGAGCGCGAGGGCCTCACGCGGCGTCATGCCGTCATGAAACGAGTGCTCGCACGCTCGCCGCAGGCCGCGTCCGAGTTGATGGCGCGGAGTTAGACGCGCGTGTGCGTCGCTGTCGCCTTGTGGAGTTGGGCGTTGGGTCTTTTTTTTTGGGAGTTGTCTCCCGTCAGTACGCTTTGGCGAACCACGCCTCGGCCGATGACGGTCGGCCGCATTTCACGCAGACGCCCTCGATGTGCGTGCCCGAGAAGGGAATGTTGCGCAGCGTGGCCTGCGTCTCGGCTTTAATTTGCCCTTCGCAGTCGTCCGATCCGCACCAGGCGGCAATGACGAACCCCGGCCGTCCCGCCATCGCGGTCTTGAACTCCTCGTACGACCCCACGCGCGTCGTGTGCTCGTCGCGAAAGCGGACCGCGCGCGCATAGAGCCCCTGCTGGATTTCGTCCAGCTTTGCGACGATCGCCTCGGCGAGGCCAGCCATCGGCATCGATGCCTTCTCGCGCGTGTCGCGCCGCGCGACCATCACCGCGGACTTTTCGATGTCTTTCGGCCCGATCTCGAGGCGCAGGGGCACGCCGCGCAGCTCCCATTCGGCGAACTTCCAGCCCGGCGTGTACGCATCGCGATCGTCGAGCATCACGCGAACGCCCTTCGACACGAGCGCGTCTCGGATCTCGCGCGCCTTCGGCAGCACGGTCTCCTGCCAGTTCCCCCGCGGGATCGGGACGATGACGACCTGGTATGGGGCGAGGCGGGGCGGCAGGATCAGGCCGTTGTCGTCGCCGTGCGTCATGATGATGCCGCCGATGAGACGCGTCGAGACGCCCCACGACGTCGTCCACGCATGCTGCAGCGACTTGTCGCGCCCCTGAAACTGGATCCCGAATGCCTTCGCGAAATTCTGTCCGAGGTTGTGCGATGTGCCGGCCTGCAGCGCGCGGCCGTCGCCCATCAACGCTTCGATCGAGTAGGTCCGCGACGCGCCGGCGAACTTTTCGCTCTCGCTCTTCTGTCCGTCAATGACGGGCATCGCGAGCTCCGTCTCGCAGCACTCCTTGTAGAGCGCGAGAATCTTCATCGTCTCGGCCTGCGCCTCGTCGCCGGTTTCGTGCGCCGTATGTCCTTCCTGCCACAGAAACTCCGTGGTCCGCAGGAACGGGCGCGTCACCTTCTCCCATCGGACGACATTCGCCCATTGGTTGATGAGCACCGGCAGATCGCGCCATGACTTGATCCACTTGGCGTAGAGCGTGCCGATGATCGCTTCCGAGGTCGGCCGAACGACGAGCGGCTCCGCCAGTTCTTCGTCGCCGCCTTTCGTGACCCAGGCGACCTGCGGGGCGAACCCTTCGACGTGCTCCTTCTCCTTCATCAGCAGGCTCGCGGGGATGAAGAGCGGGAAGTACGCGTTGACGTGCCCGGTCGCCTTGAACCGGCGATCGAAAGCCTGCTGGATCAGTTCCCAGATCGCATACCCGTACGGACGGATGGCCATGCAGCCCTTGACTTCGGTGTAGTCGGCGAGCTCCGCCCGCCGCACCACGTCGAGGTACCACTGGGAGAAATTCTCGGATTGCGGCGTGATCTCGGTCACGCTCCCCTTCGCGCTGTCGCTGTCAGGCATGTGCGTCCATTGCTTCCATTTCGGGGCGCCGATCTTTGTTATCCTACCATCCGGTGCGACTCGACGTCCGAAGCCGCGCGGGCTCATACGCGATCCAGATCGCGCCCGGTGATGCGTCGCACGCGGGCTCGTTGATGGACGCGGCGGGCGTGCCCGCCCGGCGCTTTCTCGTCTCCAACTCCGTAGTCTGGCGCTTTCACCAGTCGGCGTTCGCGGGCGTGAGCGCCGACGAACCGATCCTCATTCCCGACGGCGAGCGCCACAAGACGCTGCAGACGGTCGGCCGCATCTATGACGGGCTGATCCGCGCGCGCGCCGATCGCGTGAGCGCCATCGTCGCGGTGGGCGGCGGCGTCACCGGCGACATCGCCGGCTTCGCGGCCGCCACGTATCTTCGCGGCATCCCCGTCGTGCAGGTGCCAACGACGCTGCTCGCGCAGGTCGACAGCGCGATCGGCGGTAAGGTCGGCGTGAACCACCCGGCAGGGAAAAACATGATCGGCGCGTTCCATCCGCCGGCCCTCGTCGTCGTGGATCCGACAGTGCTTGCGACGCTCCACCGCCGCGATTTTCGGGCGGGGCTGTACGAGGTCGTGAAGTACGGCATGATCGCCGACCGCGCGCTCTTCGAGCGGGTCATGTCGTCGCTCCCAGCGCTGTTCGCCCGCGATCCAGGCGCGCTGCTGCCGATCATCACCGATTCGTGCGCGATCAAGGCCGCCATCGTGCAGGAAGACGAACGCGAGAGCGGCCGGCGCCGGACGCTCAATTTCGGCCACACGACCGGCCACGCCATCGAGGCCGTCACGAAGTATCGACGCTTTCGGCATGGCGAGGCGATCGCGTACGGGATGCTCGTCGCAAGCGAGATTGCCGTCGCGCGCGGCACGATGCCGGCCGGAGACCGTCAGGCGCTCGCCGACGCGATCGCCAAGATGGGGCCGCTGCCGGCCGTCGCGGACTTGCCCATCTCTGCGCTGCTCGAGGCGATGGGACGCGATAAGAAGATCGCCGCCGGCACGCTCCACTTCGTGCTGCCAAGGAGCATCGGCGAATGCGAGGTGGTCCCGGACGTCAGCGCCCACGAGATCACGAAGGCACTGGGATCGATCGGCGTCAAGAGACGCTGACGCCTGTCAACTCGCATCGATCCCGTGCTCCTTCAGTTTTGCGAGGAGCGATTTGTAGGTGATCTGCAGCAGTTCGGCGGTGCGTCCCTTGTTGCCCGACGCCTCGCTCAGCGTATCCTCGATCTTGACCTTTTCCGCCTGCGCGGCGACGCGCCGCAGCGCTTCGTTCAGCGTCCCTGACAGATCGATGGACGCCCAGGGGGACGCTTCGGGCTCCGCCTCGGTGAGCGCGGCGAAGGAGAGATTCAGGTGTCGCGGCAGGATGGTGTCGCCATCGGTAAGAATCACGGCGCGTTCGATGCAGTTCTGCAGTTCGCGCACGTTGCCCGGCCAGTGATAGCGCTGCAGCTCCTCGACGGCCTGCGGCGAAATCGTGAGCGGCTTCTTTTTCAGATCGCGGCAGAAGCGATCGATAAAGTAGCGGGCGAGCACCGGAATGTCGCCCGGCCGCTCGCGCAGGGGCGGCACGGTAATGGGAAACACCGACAGCCTGAAGTAGAGGTCTTCGCGGAAGCGCCGCGCCGCCACGGCCGCACGAAGGCCTCTATTGGTGGCCGCGACGAGCCGCACGTCCACCTGCACGGAGGCCGTGCCGCCGACGCGCTCGAACCGCTTCTCTTCCAGCGCGCGCAGGATCTTCGCCTGGAGTCCGATCGGCAGGTCTCCAATCTCATCCAGAAACAGCGTCCCGCGGTGCGCCATTTCGAACTTGCCGGGTTTGCGCGCGACGGCGCCGGTAAACGCCCCCTTTTCGTAGCCGAACAGCTCCGTCTCGAGGAGCGTTTCCGGGATCGCGGCGCAATTGATCGCGACAAAGGGCGCCTCGGCGCGCGGACTGAGCGCGTGCAGCGAGCGCGCGAAGAGTTCCTTGCCCGTCCCGCTCTCCCCTTCGAGCAGCACGGTCGCGTCGGTCGCGGCGGCGCGCTGCAGCGACGCGAACACCTTGCGGAGCGATGGATCATCGCCGATCAGCTGCGGCGCGCCCCGCCGGACCGCCAGCTCCTCTTTGAGCAGCAGGTTTTCGGTCACGATCCGGCGCTGTTCGAGCGCGCGTTCGACGAGCAGCAGCAAATGATCCGGATCGACGGGTTTCGCCAGGAAATCCATCGCGCCTTCCTTCATCGCCCGCACGGCGTCTTCGATGCTCCCGTACGCCGTCATCACGATGACGGGGATGTCGGCGTCGATCTCTTTCGCGGACCGCAGGACGCCGAAGCCGTCCCCCTCGGGAAGCCTGAGGTCCGAGAGCACGAGTGAGGGCTGGGTCTGCTGCAGCAGGCGGACGGCCTCTCGCTGATCGGACGCCTCGAGCACGACATGGCCCTGGCGTTCGAGCGCGTGGCGCAGCATCTGACGGAGAGAGTCTTTGTCCTCGACGAGCAGGATCTGGGCAGCGCGCATCGGCTGTGATTATATCGGGCCGCCGCTCAGACCCATCCCACGAGCTTTGCGACCTTCTCGAGCAGCGACGGCTCCAACCGGCCTTGGGAGGCCTGATCGAGCACGTCGAGCGCTGCCCCGATATCGGCGACGAGGCCGACGCCGAGACGGCGCGCACTCGAAGCCACCGCCTCATCGCCGGGATCGGCGATGAGCAGCGGGCGCGCCTTCGATTGCGATTTCACGTCGAGACAGTTCTTCGGACTGTCGTCCACGTGATAATCGAGCGACAGTGCCGCGGCCGCGGCGCCCCGCGAGCCAGGCACGACGAGGACGGTCGGAAGATCGAAGCCCTGGGCGGCGAGCCAACGCTGGGACTGGCGCTGCACCGTGTCGCCGTCGGTATCAGGCCGCTGGGTGATGAAGAACACTTCCCAGCGATGGCGCAGCATCAACTCGTAGATGCGGCCCACGGCCCCTTCGCCGATCGGATTGAGCGTGGTCCAGAAATCCGGCGTCGATCGGATCGCGTGCCAAACGGCATCGCGCCGGCGGCGCGACCCCGCGCGGCGGCCGGATCGATCGCGCGCCGGATCCTGCTGTCGATCGTCTCGGACGGGCCGCACGCGTTCGTCGCCTCGACGATCAGCATCCGGGGCTGCCGCACCTGCATCACCGTCCGTCAGGTCGGGACGTCCCGTCTCCGGTTGGGTCTGCCCGTCGGCCTCCGTTTCGTCTTCGGGGTCCCCCGCGCGTGACGGCACGGCGACTGGCCCCGAAAGACGCTCGTCGATCGCCTGATACGCCCCCGCGAAATCGGCGAGCACACCGTCCAGATCGAAGCCGATGCGCAGCGGCATCCCTCTATTATGGCCGACGTTGGACCGCCGTCGTTCACGGCAGGCTCGGCTCTCCTCGCGCGGTCTGATCCGCGTGCCTGAGTACCGGCCGCCTGTGGGCGGCGGCCGTCCAGACTACTTCAGCGCGGCATACTCCCGTTGCGCATCGAGCAGCATCGGCACATCGCGATCGGCCGTCTTCCAGACGGCAAAGAACGTCTCGTACGCCTTCCGGCTCTCGTCGCGGCGGCCGAGGGCGGCGTCGGCCCGGGCGACGCCCAGATACGACAGCGACCAGAACGGAGTGACCGGATCGACGCCAACGTGATCGATGACTTTCTGAAATTCCATAATGGCCAGGTCGGGTGCTCGCACCGCTAGATACGCCAGACCGCGCAGGTATGGCGGCTGGAGCGACGCGGTCTGGCCGAATTCGTATGGCAGGCCTGCCGACGTATCGCGCGTCACGTCGGCGGCTGACGATGTCGCCGGGTTCACGAGCGCACTGCGAATCATCGGGGTGTACATTCCGAGATTGGCGGTCGTGATCGGATAATCGTGGTCCAGCACAGCCAGGTGGCCGCGTGCGGCTGCGGCGCGGCCGGCGCGGGCGTCGACGATCGCGGCCGAACCGATGATGATCTCGTTCTTGCCGAGCGCGAGGGCTTCGGCAACTTCCGACGAGGCCGGCTCCGAGAAGCCGACGAACGAGTCGAGCACCGCGGCGAACGCCAGCGCGTTGCCGGCGCCTTCGTCGTTGCCGTCGGCGCGGCTCCGGCGCGCCACCTCATGAAACAGCCGGCGCATCTCTCTCATCCGGCCGTGCAGCGCCGCCGTCTCCGCCGCGACGTACGGGATACCCTCTTCGCCGGCGTGCCGCGCGCCCCACTCGACTTCACGTTGCTCATCCGCAGCATCGCCGGCGTGGAGCGCGATCGCGTAGAGCGCGACGTGCGCGGAGGCGTTGTTTGGATCGATCGCCAGAATCGCCTTCGCCTCGGCGATCGCGTCCTCGAAGCGGTTCTGCGAGACGAGCGCCGTCATCAGGTTGACCCGGCCAAAGAGCTGCTTCGGATCGAGTTCCACGGCGCGCTTCGCGGCGCTCACTGCCACGTCATACCGGCCCAGCAAGTCCGCGTCGTTGGCCAGCGCGTTGTTTGGCAGCCATTCGTCGGGATAAATGCGCGTCCAGAGCCGATAGGTTTCCGACCCCTTCTCCAGTTCGCCCGTGACGATGTCGAAGTAGCGGCCCGTGATGTAGAGGCGTTCCGGTTCGGTTGCGCGATCGCGAAGCGCGAACGCCTTCCTGAGGTACGGGATTGCCTCTGCCGTCCTGCCCATGTTCGAGTACGACGAGCCGAGCTGCGCATACGCCAGCGCGAATTGCGGGTCGAGGGCGATCGCGGTCTTGAACGCCGGAATCGCACGCGTGTTGTCGAGTTCGACGCGCAGATCCATCCCGAGATGGAACGCGCGCAGCGCCTCGACCGAGTCGGTTGTGGCCACCTGAATCGGGACGTCGTAGGCGAGCAGCGACCCCGGAGACTCGCCGAGCGCCTGGCGTACTCCGTCGATGGCGCGTCCGAGCGCCGGCAGCACCTCGTCTTTCCGCGTGAATGTCTGGCGTTCGCGGGCAATGACGCGGCCGTCCATGCATTGACTCGCACCCACGACGAGCGTATACGTCCCGGCATCGAGGCTGATGTCGCCGTCGACGAGCACGGATCCGCTGGCGCGCGTACAGACATCGCGCGCGAGCGGCGCGGTCAGCGTGTCGTTGGGCGCGCGGCCGAGTGCCTGCAGCGTGTCGGCGATCGCCGCATCGGCGATCACGCTGACGAACGGCGACTGCCGCAGCGAGACGACCGCGGCGCGGCGCAGGGATCCGGTAAAGACCGGGTCGCCCGTCGTGTTCGTGAACTCCGCCACAATCGTCGAAACGCGTTCGGCCGTCGTCGCGGAGCGCCCGGACCGAAAATAGAGTGACAGGCCCCCGACGGCAACGACGGCCAGCGCGGCGC
>JBOGIZ010000025.1:0-8115 GCA_050747805.1 Vicinamibacterales bacterium
AGCGGAGTGCGGGGGCGGAGTGCGGGGGCGGAGTGCGGGGGACGGAGTGCGGGGCGCGGAGTGCGGGGGGCGAAGTGCGAGGAGTGGGCAGCGGAGGGACTTCGCAGGAGATCAGGAGTAAAAGGCACGTTTCTCCTGGTCTTCTGGTCTTCTGCGATCCGACGGAGTGTGCCGGGGACGCGCGCGCGGTCCGATATAGTAGGGCCGTTGCGCGTGCTGCTGTTCCTGGCCGGCCTCGTGCTCATCGGGGTCGTCCTCTGGGACGCCTTCGAAACCATCGTCCTTCCCCGAACGGTCTCGAGAAAACTACGCCTCGCGCGGCTGTATTTCCGCGGCACCTGGAGCATCTGGTCTGCCGCCGGCCGCCGCGCGCGCAACGACGCCACGCGCGAGCGCTTCCTCGCTATCTATGGACCGTTCTCGCTGCTCGGTCTGCTGCTCGTCTGGGCGGTGGCCCTCGTCGTTGGATTTGCCATTCTTCAGCGAGCCGCCGATTCGCAGCTTGTCCGGCACGACGGCCTTCCTGCGACGTTCGTCGACGATCTCTATATGAGCGGGACGACGTTTGTCACCCTCGGACTTGGAGACGTGTATCCGACAGCGGGTATCAGCCGCTTCTTCACGGTCGCCGAAGCGGGAACCGGCTTCGGATTTCTGGCGCTCGCGATTGCGTACTTTCCCGTTCTCTATCAATCATTCTCGCGCCGCGAAGCGCGCCTGACGCTGCTCGACGCGTGGGCCGGCTCCCCGCCAGCGGCGGGCGAGGTTCTGCGCCGGCTTGCCGAGGCGCACGAGATCGACGCGCTGCAGGCATTTCTGAAGGACTGGGAATACTGGTCCTCCGAGCTGCTGGAGAGCCACATCTCCTATCCGATCGTCGCGTTCTTCCGCTCCCAGCATCAACGGCAATCGTGGGTCTCGGCTCTGACGACGGTACTCGACGTGTCGGCGCTCGTGATCGCCGGTGTGGAGGGAGTACCCGCGTGGCAGGCGCGCGTCACGTTCGCGATCGCGCGGCACGCGGCGGTCGATTTGACGCAGGTGCTCGGCGCGCGGCTCGATCGCAGCGAACACAGGTTGTCGACGGGGGAGCTGGAGCAGCTGCGCGCGCAGCTCGAAGCGGTCGGCCTCCGTTTGAACGCGACGCCGGAATCCGACGCACGGCTCGCGGAGCTGCGACGTTCCTATGAGCCGTACGTGCTCGGACTCGGTCGCGCGCTGGCGATGGCGATGCCGGAGTGGCGGCACGCACAGCCCGTGCGCGACAACTGGCAGACGAGTCCGAAGCGCGATGGCGGCGCCCACCTGTAAATCATTATTGGCGGGGGGGCGCGGCCGATACTCGCTCCGGGCGCACGCGCGCCAGAACGGCGCATAACACGATCGCGGGTATGCCGAGCAGGCCGGCGCCGATGAAAAAGAGCGCGTACCCGTGGAGCAGCGTCCGTCCGCTCGCCAGCGACTCGACCATGACGCCGGAAAATCCCTTCGCGAACTTGCCCACGTACGTGTACGCCGAGCTGAGAAGCGCGTACTGCGTCGCGGTGTAGCCGATGCTCGTGAGACTGGACATATACGTGACGAGCGCGACCCCGGCGAACGCCGCGCCGAAGTTGTCGGCCGCCATGACGGCGCCAAATACCCGCAGGTCCGGACCCGTATACGCGAGAATCGCGAACGACGCGATGACGGTGCTCTGCAGCAGGAGTCCGAGCACGAGCGTCCGGAAATAACCGATCCGCACCGCGCTCAGGCCGCCGGCGGCGATGCCGAGCAGCGATCCCACGAGACCGATGGATCCGCGGACGGCGCCAACCGCATCCTTCGACAGGCCGAGATCGTGATAGTACGGATTGGCCATCGGCCCCATCAGGAACTCCGGCAGCCGATACAAACTGATCATCGCGAGCATCAGCAGCGCGACCCAGCCATACACGCGGAAGAACTCGCGGAACGGGCCGATCACCGCATCCGTGAACCCGTGCAGGCTGCGGAGGCCGGAGTCCTCTCTGGCGACGATCGCCCCAGTGCTGCGCATGGGTTCCATTGCCGCGACGCTGGCTCCTACGCCGATTCCCATCAGTACGCCCATCAGCGCGTACGACATCGGCCAGCCCAGATGGTTCGCGGAGATCAGAATCAGCGCGTCCGCGATCAAGAGCGCCACCCGGTACCCGAGTTGGTACGCGGCCGACAGCAGTCCCAGTTCGTCGGAATCGCTCGCGGCCTCAATGCGCCACGCGTCGATGACGATGTCCTGGGTGGAGGATGAGAAGGCGACGAGCAGGGCGAGTACGCCGACGGTGGCCAATCCATGTTTCATGCCCGAGGCCGCGAGTCCGAACAGTCCCGCGGCGACGAGCGTCTGCGTGAGCAGCATCCAGCTCCGGCGCCGTCCGAAGCGCGCGAAGACGGGCGCATCGAGCCGATCGACGATGGGCGACCACAGAAACTTCAGCGAGTAGGCGAGTCCGACCCACGAAAGAAAGCCGATCGCTTCAAGCGTCGTTCCCGAATCCCTCAGCCAGTAGCCGAGGGTATTGCCCGTGAGCATGAACGGCAGCCCAGACGAGAAGCCGAGAAGCAGCATCACGGCCACTTTCGGCTGGCCCAGCGATTTGATGACGCTGCGCCCGTGGGGCGTGGCGAGACCTGTCATGACGCGTGTTCGCTACATCTTAGTGGTACATTCGACCCCGATGAGCGCCGCCGAGCGCCGCCGCGTTCATCGATCGCGCGTTGCAGTCGGAGGAGCGTGCCGCATGTCAGACACCGACGTGGTCGTTCGCGACAATCCGTCCGCTCGCCGCTTCGAGGCGGTGGTCGACGGTCAGCTGGCGTTTCTGCAGTACGTGACAGGAGCCGACGAGTTCATCCTGCTGCATACCGAGGTTCCGGCGTCGCTACGGGGCCGCGGCATCGCGCAGCATCTCGCGCGCACGGGGCTCGAGGCGGCGCGCGCTTCCGGCTTGCGCGTCGTCGTGCGGTGTCCGTTCGTACGCACGTATCTGGAGAAGCACCCGGAACTGTCTCCGGATTCGAACGCGGTCGGCGGAGATTGATGCCGCGTGAAGCGCCGGCTAGGGCTGCGCGTCCTTCGTCGGATCCATCTGCATATACATCCACTCGCCGAGGACTTCGCCGCCGATGGACTCGTAGAACCGACGCGCGCTGCCGTTCGAGCGGAGCACGAACCAGCGCAGGCGGCGACAGCCCTCTGTCCGTGCCACGCCGGCCAGCTCGTGCATCAGCCTGCGGGCCACGCCGTGCCTGCGCCACTCCGGTTCGACATACAGATCTTCGAGATGCAGGCCGTTGACGCTCGTCCACGTCGAGAAGTTGAACGTGAAGAGCGCGAGGCCGACGATGGCGCCGTCCGCGTCCGCCACGAGCGTGTGAAAACGCGGGACCTCGCCAAAGCCTTCGCGCCGCAAATCGGCAGCATCGACGCAGAGCGCCTCCGGTGCGCCCTGGCTCATGGCCGACGCGAGCAGCATCCGCGCGATGTCCGGGACGTCAGCGCTTCGACCCGGACGAATGATGAAATCCGGCATGGGATCGTCACGGATGATGATATGGCCGATGCCGCGCGTCAAACTGCGAGGACAAACCCCGTCGGCGGGCCGGAATACCGCTTGCACTGTCACGAGCGCTGCGAAAGGGAGATTTCATGCTGCGGGACGTTCTGAATCGATGGCCGGCATACAAACAGATTCGAGACGGCCTGCCGGGAACAGGACGCGAAGCGATGAGCCGCCGCACGCTCACGCTCCGTCCGAAGAATGACGGCGCGGACGTGGCGCGCTCAGTGTGTCCCTATTGCGGTGTCGGATGCGGCCAGCTCGTCTATCACCGTGACGGACGGATCATCAGCATCGAAGGCGATCCGGAGTCGCCCATTTCGGAAGGCCATCTCTGCCCGAAGGGCGCCGCGAGCTTTCAGCTGCTCAAGCACGCCGACCGGCTGACGACCGTGAAATATCGCGCGCCCTATTCGACGAAATGGAACGACATCCCACTCGAGAAAGCGATGGACATGGTCGCCGACCGCGTGTGGCAGAGTCGCGAGCGCAGCTTTGTGGAAGAACGGGATGGCAGCGTGTTGATGCAGTGCACCGGCATCGGACACCTCGGAGGCGCGACGCTCGATAACGAAGAGAACTACCTGTATAAGAAACTCTGGACCGCCGGCCTCGGGATCACGAGAGTCAGCAACCAGGCCCGCATATGACATAGCTCGACGGTGCCCGGTCTGGGCACCTCATTCGGACGCGGCGGCGCCACGACGGCGCAGCAGGACCTCGCGTTCGCGGATGCCGTGCTCGTCATGGGCTCGTCCATGGCGGAGCAGCATCCGATCGGATTCCGGTTCGTCATGAAGGCGCGGGAGCGCGGCGCGACAGTCATTCACGTCGATCCACGCTTCACGCGTACCTCGGCCATGGCGGATCTCTGGGTTCCGCTGCGCCCCGGCACCGACATCGTGCTGCTCGGCGGACTCATTCGCTACGTTCTCGAGAACCACCGCTGGTTCCACGACTACGTCGTGCATTACACGAACGCCGCGACGATTCTGCGCGACGACTTTCGCGACACCGAGGATCTCGGCGGCGTCTTCTCGGGATGGGACGACGACAAGAAGGCCTACACGCCTGAGACGTGGCTCTACAAAGACGCGCCTGAGTCGAAGGCAGGCGCCGAGCGGCACCATCACAGTAAACAGGCTGGCGGTCACGAAAAGGATCGCGGCGGCGAGGCAGGCACGCTCGGCCAGTTCGACCGCGACGAGACGCTGCAGGATCCGCGGTGCGTCATGCAGGTGCTGCGCCGGCACTTCGATCGTTACACGCCTGAGTTCGTCGAACGGTGGTGCGGCGTGCCCAGGGAGGCGTTCCTGAAGATCGCCGACGTCTTTACGTCGGCATCTGGGCCTGACAAGACCGCCGCAATCTGCTACGCCGTTGGATGGACGCAGCATTCCACCGGCGTGCAAATCGTCCGCGCGGCCGCGATCCTGCAGATGCTCCTCGGCAACATCGGCCGTCCGGGAGGCGGGATCCTCGCGCTGCGCGGACACGCGTCGATTCAAGGTTCGACCGACATCCCGACGCTCTACGACATTCTTCCCGGCTATCTCCCGATGCCGTTCTTCGCCAAAGACGGACAGAGCCTCGATCTCTACGTGAAGATGCACACGATCGACAAGGGACTCTGGGCGGACTTTGACGCCTACATCGTGAGCCTACTGAAGGCGTACTACGGCGACGGCGCCACGAAGGGCAATCACTGGGGGTTTGACTGGTTGCCGCGCGTGAACGGCGATCACTCCCATTTCGGGTTCTGGCTCGAGATGGACGAAGGAAAGCTCGACGGTCTGTTCGTGGTCGGCCAGAACCCTGGTGTCGGCGCGCCGAACGGACGCCTTCAGCGGACCGCGCTCGCGAAATTGAAGTGGTTGGTCGTGCGCGATCTTGTTGAAACTGAAACGGCGAGCTTCTGGTACGACTCACCGGATATCCGCCGGGGCGAACTGGATCCAAACGCAATCGCAACCGAAGTCTTTCTGTTTCCGGCCGCGGGCCATGCCGAGAAGAACGGCAGCTTCACCAATACGCAGCGTCTGCTGCAATGGCACGAGAAAGCGGTCGATCCGCCGGGCGATGCGCGCAGCGAACCGTGGTTTGTGTATCACCTGGGCAGGCGCCTCAAGGACAAAGCGCGGCGCGCCGGCGGATGGCGCAACGAGGGACTGAACGCGCTCTGGTGGGACTATCGCACCGAAGGCAAGCATCACGAGCCGGACGTCGATCAGGTGCTGCAGGAAATCAACGGCTGGCGCACGAAGGATCGCACGCTGCTCGACAGCTATACCGCGCTCAAGGCCGACGGATCGACCGCATGCGGCGCGTGGATCTACTCGGGCGTGTACGCCGGGCATGTCAATCACGCGGCTGAGCGCAGCCCGCACGGGCGTTACGGTCACGGATGGGGATTTTCCTGGCCGTCCGATCGCCGCATTCTGTACAACCGCTGTTCGGCGCGTCCAGATGGGCAGCCATGGAGCGAGGAGAAAGCGCTGGTCTGGTGGGACTCGACGACGAAAGAGTGGGCAGGGCACGACGTCGCGGACTTCAAGAAGGACAAACCGCCGGACTACGTCCCGCCCGAAGGCGCGCGCGGCGACGCCGCGCTGCCCGGAACGGCGCCGTTCATCCTGCATCCCGACGGCGTCGGATGGATCTGGGTCGCGAGCGGCCTGAAGGATGGGCCGCTGCCGACGCATTACGAGCCGCTCGAATCGCCGTTCGTGAATCCGCTGTATCCCGGACGTACGACCAATCCGGCGGCCAAGACGCTCGAACGCGACAACAATCCGTACGCGACGTCTCCCGATCCCCGCTATCCTTACATCCTGACGACGTATCGACTGACTGAGCATCACACGGCCGGCGGCATGACGCGGTACCTGTCGCACTTGTCGGAGCTCCAGCCCGAGTTGTTCTGCGAGCTCTCGCCCGAGCTGGCGCAGCAGCTGGGCATCGGCCACCGCGACTGGGTGACCGTCAGCACGCCGCGCGCGACGATTGAAGCGCGCACGCTGATTACCCGCCGGCTGCGGCCGCTCACGGTCGACGGCCGCACCGTTCACTGCGTCGGACTCCCGTACCACTGGGGATTCCGCGGCATCGTCAAGGGCGACGTCGTCAACGATCTGCTTGCAATTTCGGAGGAGCCCAACGTTCGGATTATGGAAACGAAGGCGCTCCTCTGCGACGTCCGGGCGGGCCGCCGGCCGCGCGGAGGAGCCGGCGCGTAATGGCGATCACCGCATTTCTGACCGATTCGACGATCTGCATCGGCTGCAAGGCGTGCGAAGTCGCGTGCAAGGAATGGAACGACGTGCCGGCCGACGGCCTCAGCCTCAGCGGACTGTCGTACGACAACACGCTGACGCTCGGACATTCCACGTGGCGCCACGTCAAGTTCGTCGAAGACGGTCCGCTGATCGGCGCCGGGGGCAACGATGCCGGACACGTCGCGTGGCAGTTCTCGTCCGACGTCTGCAAGCACTGCGAAGTGGCGGGATGCCTGGAGCACTGTCCGACGGGCTCGATCGTGCGGACGGAGTTTGGAGGCGTGTACGTCCAGCCCGACGTCTGCAACGGCTGCGGCTACTGTGTGGTCGGATGCCCGTTTGGCGTGATCGACAAGCGTCCGGACGACGGCCGCGCCTTCAAATGCACCTTCTGCTACGACCGCCAGCTCGCGGGCCTCGAACCGGCGTGCGCGAAGGCGTGCCCGACGAAGTCGATCCTGTTCGGCGAGATCGGCGAGCTGCGCCGTGTCGCGGACGAGCGCATCGAGACGCTCCACGCGAAGGGCATGGCCGATGCGACGCTGTACGATCCGCGCGAAACGAGCGTCGGCGGTATCCACTCGCTGTTCATCGTCCGCGGCGATCCGCGCGCGTACAACCTTCCCGAAGCGCCGCAGGTGCCGACGGTCCTCAATCGTCCCGGATGGCGATCCGCCTTCGCCACCGCAGGGTTGATATTCACGACGGCGATCGTCGCGTTTGCGATGGGCGGATCGCGCAGCGGCCCTTCGGCCTGACGGAGGATCTCCCGGATGGTGACTCGACCGCCGGACGAGGCAGATCGGGCGTCCGAGAAACGACTCGACGAACTGCGGCAGATGGCAGAGCGCCAGGGCCGCGTCGATGCGCCAGGAGTGCGGGCCGTGGGCGCCCCGATTCCCGTCGGCGGCGCATTGCCGGGCGCGAGCGCAGCGTCCGGCTACTATGGGCTACCGCTGCTGAAACACCCGACCTGGATCTGGACGATCCCGATCTATTTCTTCGTCGGCGGCGCGGCGGGGGCTGCGGCGATCATCGCGGTCGTCGCCCGCTGGACGAGAGGCGAGACGCCGCTCGCGCGCGACGCACGCCGGATCGCGATGGCGGGTGGGACGCTCTCGCCGGTGCTGCTCATCGCGGATCTCGGCCGTCCGGCGCGCTTTCTCAACATGCTGCGCGTGATCAAGCGTCAGAGTCCGATGTCGGTCGGCGTGTGGCTGCTCGTCGGTTTCAACGCGACGTCTGACGCAGGGTGGGTG
>JBOGIZ010000026.1:0-4325 GCA_050747805.1 Vicinamibacterales bacterium
GGCAACCGGCAATCGATTCGCCAATCGCCAATCCGTCGATCGCCACCCGGCAATCGCCGATCCGTCGATCGCCAATCGCCACTCGGCACTCGGCAATTAATTTTAATAACCTGCGGCCATCCCGTCTTTGCGCGGGTCGGAGCCGGCCATGAGCACGTGAGTGTTCGGGTCGATCAGGATGCCCTGGAAGCCGCCGAAGGCGTCGTGCATCTCGATGAGGTGATAACCCTTGGCGGTGAGGCCGGCGCGGGCCTCCGCGTCGATGGCCGATTCGAGCGCCAGACCGTTGGCGGTGTCGCGGACGCGCGGCGCTTCGCCCGCCTCCTGGATGTTCATCCCGAAGTCGATCAGGTTGGCGAGGACCTGGGCGTGCGCCTGCGCCTGCATGTCGCCGCCCATGACGCCGAACGACAGCCAGAGCGAACCATCCTTCATGACCATGGCTGGAATGAGCGTGTGGAACGGCCGCTTGCCGGGCGCGATGGCGTTGGGGTGGCCGGCCGTCAGTGAGAACAGCGTGCCGCGGTCCTGCAGCATGATGCCTGTGCCGTGCGCGACGATGCCCGATCCGAAGGTTTCGAACAGCGATTCGATGAGCGAGATGGCGTTCCCGTTCCCATCGACGGCCGTCAGATAGACGGTGTCGCCGTGGCCGACCGGCGGCGCTTCGGGGTCCGGCCTTGTGCTGCGCGGCAGCGTCAGCGGCTCGTACGACGCCTTCGCGTGATCGGGATCGATCTCGCGGCGCCGCTCGGCCGCGTACGGCTTCGAAATCATCGTCTGAATGGCCGGCCCGGGAGTCGTTTTCGGATCGCCAATCCAGGCATTGCGATCGGCAAAGGCGATCCGTTTCGCCTGCGCGAGCGTGTGCAGATAGGCGGCCGTATTGTGTCCGAGGGCTTTCAGGTCGTAGCACTCCATGATGTTGAGCATCTCGAGCGCCGTCGCGCCTTGCGTGTTCGGCGGCAGTTCGAGCACCTGATACCCGCGGTAGGTGGTCGAGATCGGATCGATCCAGTCGGCGTGGTGCGCGGCGAGATCGTCGAGCGTGATGAGGCCGTCGCGCCGCTTCATGTCGTCGGCGATCGCTTTCGCAATCGGTCCCTTGTAGAAGGCATCGCGGCCGCCGTGCGCGATTTGCTCGAGGGAGTTGGCGAGATCAGGATTGCGGAAGACATCGCCCGGCGCCGGCGCCTTGCCGCCGGGCAGGAACGTCGCGGCTGCATCGGGATCGCGCGCGAGGACGGCCTGCACTTCTTTCCACTGGCCCGCGATAATGTCGCTCACGGGATATCCGTTTCGCGCGTATCCGATCGCCGGCTGCAGCGCCTGCGCGAGCGTGATGGTCCCGTATTTCGTCAGCAGCTCGTTCCAGCCGTCAACGACGCCCGGCACGGTGACCGATAGCGGACCTCTGAGGGGCACGCGAGTGAGTCCGCGCCGCTGGTATTCGGCAATCGTCGCGCCTGCCGGGGCGCGGCCGCTGGCGTTCAGGCCGTGGACCGTCTTCGTCTTCGGGTCGTAGACCATCGCGAACAGGTCGCCGCCGATGCCGTTCATCGTCGGCTCGACGACGGTCAGGACGGCCGCGGCGGTCACGGCGGCGTCGATGGCGTTGCCGCCTTGCTCGAGCACGCGCAGGCCCGCCGCGGTCGCCAGGGGCTGGCTCGTGGCGATCGCGCCGTGCAGCGCCATGACGACCGAGCGCGTCTGGTGCGGGTTGGCGGCGGGGCGATCACCGGGGAACTGAGGCATGAGAACGGCTGCACATAGGACTGGCAGAAGAGGGAAGCGCATCGGCAGATGTTAATAGATTTGCTACAGTAGCAGACATCCCCCGCGAGCTCGCGCGCCTGAAGAGCCCTGCCCCCTTTTAGACGGCCGTCAGACCCTGACCCGATGGTCGATCTCTGCCGATAAATGGCGGAGAGCCGGGTTCGTGCGCGTGCCGTCGTGCGCCGAAGTGTGCACAAGGAGTTCATGTTGTCCAGGGCCAAGGCGCTCAGAGCGCAGATTGCCTCGCTCGTGCGCGAGTACCATCGCGAGCAGTTTCCCGATCGGGAGTTTCGTCCCGGCGCCGACCTTGTCCACTACGCCGGACGTGTGTTTGACGCGGACGAGCTGTGCAATCTCGTCGATTCGAGCCTGGACTTCTTCCTCACCGCCAATCGGTACGCCGAGCGCTTCGAAAGCGACTTTGCCGACTACTTCGGTCTCTCAAACGCGCTGCTCGTGAATTCCGGGTCGTCGGCTAATCTCGTTGCGGTGACGACGTTGACGTCGCCTAAGCTGGGCGACCGGCGGCTTCAGCCTGGAGACGAAATCATCACGGTGGCGGCGGGATTTCCGACGACCCTTGCGCCGATCCTCCAGAACGGTCTGGTGCCCGTATTCGTCGACGTCACGCTCGGCGACTATACGGCCGACGTCGATCAACTGCGCGCGGCGGTCGGCCCGAAGACTCGCGCGATCGTCATGGCTCACACCCTCGGGGTCCCGTTCGATCTCGACGCCGTTACGGACCTCGCGAATCGGCATGACCTCTGGGTGATCGAAGACAACTGCGACGCGCTCGGGTCGCGCTTTCGCGGCCGCCTGACAGGGACGTTCGGCGACCTGGCGACCGTGTCGTTCTACCCCGCGCATCACATCACGATGGGCGAGGGGGGCGCCGTCGTCACCGCCGACGACGATTTGGCGCGCATTGCGCGTTCGTTTCGCGACTGGGGCCGCGACTGCTACTGCGCCGGCGGCGAGAACAACACGTGCGGCACGCGCTTCAGCCAGCAGTTCGGCACGCTCCCGCGCGGATTCGATCACAAATACGTCTACAGCCACGTCGGGTACAACCTGAAGGTCACCGACATGCAGGCGGCGATTGGCTGCGCGCAGCTCGCCAAGCTGGATCGGTTTGTCGAGCGCCGCCGGGAGAATTTCGCGCGTCTGCTCGAGGCGCTCCGCCCCTACGAGAATCGACTCCTTCTTCCGCACGCCGCGCCGCACGCGCAACCGTCGTGGTTTGGCTTCGCGATCACCGTTCGCGAGCGCGCGGGATTCACGCGCGCCGATCTGGTCGGCTTTCTGGAGGAGAACCGCATCGAAACGCGCCCGATGTTTGCCGGAAACCTGCTCAGGCATCCTGCCTTTCAACACATCCCGCGCCGGGTCGTCGGGGATCTGGCGAATACCGACCGCGTGATGAGCGACACGTTCTTCGTAGGCGTGTATCCGGGCCTCGACGAGGCACGCATCGGATACGTGGCCGATATGTTCGCGAAGTTCATGCGCGGCGAGCGCGCGGCGAGCGGGGCGGCGTGAGGATATGGCGGTTGCGCAGAAGCTCGCCGCGGTCGTCGAACGGATCGTGCCGCATGGAGAACACGTCTACACGATCGATCTCCGCCCCGAGCGGCCCGCGCCGCGTTTTCGGGCGGGACAATTTCTGCATCTCGCGATCGATCCGTACGATCCCGCCGCGTTCTGGCCGGAGTCGCGCGTGTTTTCCATCGCCAGTTCGCCCGATTCGCGCGATCGGCTGCGCATCACGTACGCCGTGCACGGCCGCTTCACCGGGCGCATGGAGCGCGAACTCGTCGAGGGCCAGGACGTCTGGATCAAGATGCCGTACGGCGATTTTGTCATCGATGCCGCGGGTGACGTGGTGCTCTTTGCCGGGGGAACGGGAGTGACGGCGTTTACCGCGTTTCTCGAGGGCCTTGGGTCGTCGTCGCAGCGCGTTCTCCTTGCATACGGCGCGCGCACCGAACAGCTGCTCATCTATCGCGACGTCGTCGAGCGCAGCCGGTCGCAGGCGCCGGCGCTCGATGTCGCGTATTTCGTGGAGCACTCGCCGTCGGCGCCGACAAGCGGCGATTCGCGCACGCCGATGCCCGGCCGCGTGTCGGTCGACGCGCTGTGGCCGCGGGTGAGGCGTCCGGCGGAGTCGTCGTATTACGTCTCGGGGCCGCCCGCCATGCTCAAGGGCATAACGGCCGACCTGTGCGCCCGCGGCATCTCTGAGGAGGCGATTCACATTGACGCGTGGGAATAGAGCAGCGAGTGAGCGTCAGCGAACGAGCCACGCGATCGGAGGGAGCCGTGCGGAGCCGGCGAGCGAGAGCGCGTGTAGGGGAGTCCGAGGGGCGACAGCCCCTCGGTTAATTAATAGATTCGCGCCCGTGGAGCTCGAGCCCGCTCGAGAAGTCCGCGAGGTGCTTGCGCAGGATGAGACGTCCGCGGTGGAGCCGCGACTTGAGCGTTTGCGGCTTCACATGGAGAATCGCGCTCGCCTCCTCCGTCGAGAGGCCGTTCACATCACGCAGCAG
>JBOGIZ010000027.1:0-6161 GCA_050747805.1 Vicinamibacterales bacterium
GGCATCTACAAGTCCACCGACGCCGGGAACACGTGGACGCATCTCGGACTCCGTGACGGTCAACAGATCACGCAGATCGTCGTCGATCCACACAATCCCGATCGACTGTTCATCGCCGTGCTCGGGCATCCCTACGCGCCCAACGACGAGCGCGGCGTATTCCGCTCGACCGACGGCGGCCGCCGATTTGAGAAGGTCCTCTACAAAGATGCCTACACCGGCGCCGCCGATCTCGTGATGGATCCGTCCCACTCGGATCACCTTTACGCCGTCCTCTGGCAGCAGCAGCTCGCGCCGTGGGAGAACGGCGTTTTCACCGGTTCGAACAGCGGACTCTTCGAATCGAATGACGCCGGCGGCACCTGGCATCCGTTGACGAAGGGACTTCCGACGTATGCGGACGGCCTCGGACGCATCGGCATCACGATCGCGCCATCCAATCCGCGGCGCATGTATGCGACCGTGCAGGTCCACGACGATGGATGGTTATATCGATCCGACGACGGAGGACAGAGCTGGTCCAAGGCGACCGAGAATCCGCACGTCGCTGAGCGTCCTGATGATTTCGCGGAGGTCAAGGTCGATCCTGCCAATCCCGACATCGTCTACACGGCGAGCATCGTGACCTGGAAATCGGTCGACGGCGGCAAGACATTCAAGGCGCTGCGCGGCGCGCCTGGCGGCGACGATTACCACCGGCTGTGGATCAATCCGCGCGATCCGAACACGATCCTGCTCGCCTCCGATCAGGGCGCCGTCGTCACCGTGAATGGCGGCGAGACATGGAGCTCGTGGTACAACCAGCCGACCGCGCAGTTCTATCACGCGATCGCCGACAACGCGTTTCCGTACCGCGTGTGCGGCGGCCAGCAGGAGAGCGGATCCGCCTGCGTCGCGAGCCGCGGCGACGACGGCCGCATTACGTTCCGGGATTGGCATCCCGTGGCTGCGGAAGAGTACGCCTACATCGCGCCCGATCCGCTCAACCCCGACATCGTCTACGGCGGACGCGTGACGAGATACAACCGGAAGACGGGCGACGTCGTCAACGTCGGACCAAAGCAGCTCGGTTCGCCGGATTATCGACTCCTTCGCACCGCGCCGCTGCTGTTTTCGCCGATCGATCCGCACGTGCTCTATTTCGCCTCGAACGTCCTCTGGAAGACGGCCAGCTGCGGGGCTGAGGGCTGGACGCAGATCAGTCCCGACCTGACGCGCAAGACGTGGACGGATCCGCCAAACGTCGGCGCGTATGCCGGCACGCCGGAGGGGAAGCCGACCGATCGCGGCGTGATCTACACCATCGCGCCGTCGCACACAGACGTCAACCGCATCTGGATCGGGACCGACGACGGTCTCATTCAGGTCACGTCGGATGGCGGCAAGACCTGGAAAGACGTGACGCCGCCGGCGGTGAAACCGTGGGCAAAGATCTCCATGATGGACGCCTCGCATACGGATGCGCTCGGCGCGTACGCCGCCGTAAATACCATCCGTCTCGACGACATGCGTCCGCACATCTACCGCACGCACGACGGCGGCAAGACGTGGACCGAGATCGTCGCCGGCTTGCCGAACAACGAACCCGTGAACACCGTCAAGGAGGATCCGAAAGAGAAGAGGCTGCTCTTTGCCGGCACCGAGACGCAGGTCTACGTGTCGTTCGACGATGGGGATCACTGGCAATCGCTGAAGGTGAACATGCCGGCGACCTCGATTCGCGATCTCTACATCAAAGACGATGACCTGCTCGCCGGCACGCACGGCCGCGGCTTCTGGATTCTGGATGACATCACGGCACTCAGGCAGTGGACTGCGGCGCAGACCATGGGGCCCGCCGCGGATGCCTATCTCTTCAAACCCGAGACCGCCACCCGCGTGGACTTCGACAAGAACACCGACACGCCGCTGCCGGCCGACGAGCCGGCGGGGCAGAATCCGCCGGACGGCGCGATCATCGACTACTACCTGAAGGGCCCTGCGCAAGGTGTCGTCACGCTCGACGTCCTCGATCGAGCCGGGAAGGTCGTGCGCGCCTATAAGGGCGACGAGGTCGCGCCGCCGATCGCCGACGAGGACAACACTCCGGCGTACTGGATCCGTCCCGTGCGGGTGCTGTCCGCTGCCGCAGGTCTGCACCGCTTCGTGTGGGACTTGCATTACTCGCCGCCGGCCGGCCATCCGAAGAGCTACTCGATCGCCGCAACGCCGCACGACACCGCGGCCGATCCGCGCGGACCGTGGGTTGTGCCGGGCACCTACACCGTCCGGCTCACCGTGAGCGGCAGCACGTTCTCGCGGCCGTTGACGGTGCGCATGGACCCGCGCATCAAGACGAACGCGCTTGCGCTGCAGCAGCAGTTCGCTCTCGCCAGGCGAGTGTATGACGCGATGAACGCGCTGCAGCGCCGCATCGCGAACGCTCCGGACGCGGACGCAAAGTCGCGCGCGCAGAAGATTGACGACGAAATCTTTGCGCTGTATCCGCTCACGCAGGAGAACAGCGGGCCTCCGCCCCCGCAGAACGTGCGAGCAATCGAGGCGGCATTGGCGCGAGCGGGCCTGGCTTCTGCGCCGTCGCGCTGAAACATAGGACGGAACGATCCATTCACGCCGTCGCCCTCTGGATCGCTGGTGGGGCGGGGGTTCCGCCTCGGTGGGGCGAATGGGCCGCGCCTCGTGTCTCGATCTCTCGGACTCGTCGAGAGCAGTAGCGGCCTACTGTCCCATCATGGCAGCTCGAGTCGTATCTCGAAATGGGCCGCGAAAGACGTCGCGGCGCGCGAATCCGGAGTGCGACGACCCCTTTGCCACGCGGTGCGACTGAATCCGAGACAGGCCGCCGATTCAGAAGACGACGTCGTCCGGACCATCAAGCGGACGTGCGCGCGGTCACTTCAATTTCGATCTTGATCCGCGGATCCACAAGGCCGGCGGAGATCATCGTGGCCGCGGGCCGCACCTCGCCCAGATATTTGCGTAGCACCGGCCAGCACCGCTCGAAATCCGCCGCACGCGGCACGATGTAAGTGACGCGCACGATGTGAGAGAGCGTGGCGCCGGCTTTCGCGAGCGCCGCCTCGATGTTGCGAAAACACTGATCTGCCTGCTCGACGATGTCGTCCGAGATCGTCATCGTGTTGTAGTCGAAACCGGTCGTGCCAGAGACGAAAATCCACTCGCCGTCTACGACGGCCCTCGAGAAGGCGATGTCGCGTTCGAATGTCGAACCGGAACCAATCAGTCGTCGGGTCATAAGTGCCCGGATCCTACACGAACGCGATTCGTGCCTGACGCCGTGCGGCTCAGGTTGGCCTCGGCTGCCAAACCCGACCGGGCATCCGGTTTGCTCCTTACGGTTGCGGTGGTGTGATGAACTCGCTTGCGGCGTTCATTCGCGATAACCGGCAGCTGATTCTCGATGAGTGGCTCGCCGGGGCGCAACACCTGCCGAGCGCGCAGGCGCTGCCGGCAGAGACCGTCCGCGACCACATCCCGGAGTTCCTGGACCGCCTCGCCGACGCCGTCGACAACGACGATGTGAAGGCGCTGCTCCTCCGCGGGCTGCCGAACCTGCACGCGGCGCTGCGCGCGAGCGAAGGCTACGACCTGCGTCAGGTGGTGGCTGAATACCGCACGCTGCGCACGGTGATCATGCGCCTGTACCGCGAGCGCGGCGACATCTCGAGCGAATCGCGTCCGAAGCTGCGTCCCCTGACCGTGATGAACACGGCGCTGGACATGGCGATCGCCGACGCCGTCGATCAGTACGCCGTCGATCAAGGACGCGCGCGCGAAATGTTCATCGGGATGCTCGGGCACGACCTGCGCGATCCGCTGAACGGCATCATTTTCGGCGCCCACATGCTTTATCAGCGCGGCGACGAGGTCGACGTTCTGACACAGAAGATTTCGGGACGAATTGCCGCGAGCGCGAAGCGAATGGAGGGCATGATCCGCGATCTGCTCGACTTCGCGCGCGGGCGCCTCGGCGGCGGCTTCCCGATCGTGCCGGCGCCCCTCGACGCACGCACGCTGATCGCCGACACGGTGAACGAGATCGGCCAGGCGCATCCCGATCGTTCGATTGAGTGCCTGATCCGTGGGACGCCCGGAGATTTCTGCGTCCACTGGGACGGCGATCGCATCGTCCAAGCGATTGCCAATCTGGTGAGCAACGCCGTGGTCCACGGAGGCGATCCGGTCGAAGTCGAGCCGAAGGACGGGGACGACTGGATCACGATCGAAGTGCGCAACCGCGGCGAAATTGCTCCGGCCCTGATGCCGAACCTGTTCGCGCCGTTCGCGCAGCCCGGCGCCGATCGGCGGCATGACGGGCAGAACCTCGGCCCCGAACGGCGGCGCGGCCACCTCGGGCTCGGCCTCTATATCGTGCGCGAGATCGCGAGCGCGCACGGCGGTCGCGTGACCGCCGATTCGAAAGACGGCATGACGACCTTCACGATGGTGCTGCCGCGAAATGTGCGCGCGCCTGAATCTGCGATTCCGCGCACGTGACGCTTCTCGGCCTGTGCGCGCGGCCGCGCCGCGCGGTCGCGGGCGGAGCTATTCGGACTTGATGAGCGGCAGCGGGTCCACGCTGGCGGCCTCACGCGCGGGACGATAGCTCGCCAGGCACGATACGAAGAGCACGGCGATCGCCGTGACAGATGCGTCCGCAAGCGTCGGCGCGTGGACGCCCGGCAGCCCGGCGCCGAGTGTTCGGACGATCGCGAACGCCGCGGCGAGGCCCGCGCCCAACCCGACGATCGTCAGCGCCGCGCCGTCGCGCAACACGCCGCTGACGAGCGCGCGGGGATTCGCGCCGAGCACGACCCGGATCGCCAGCTCGCGCGTGCGCAGCGCAACGAGCAGCGCCAGGACGCTGTAGAGGGCGACGGCCGTGAACGCGATGGCCACGATCCCGAAGAACGACATGACAGCGCTGCTGAAACGCGGCTGCGCCAGCGATGCCGACACCACGTCGTCGTACGTGCGGATGTTGAACGCGCTGACGTCGGCACCAAGGGTCGTGCGCATGTAGGCCGAAAGCGGCCGCGCGACCGATTCCGGGTCGGCGGCGCGCACGAGCAGCGTGAAGCGGTCCATCGGATCCTGCGCGTACGGCAGATAGATCGTCGGCTGCGGCGCGTCGCCCGGCGTCGATATGACATCGGCTGCTACGCCGACGATGCGAACCGACGGATAGGAAGCGGATTGCACGGCGAGATAGCGGTTCAGCGCGGTTCGGATCGAGCCGAGGCGCCGAGCGAAGGCGGCGTTCACGATGGCCGCGCCGGCGCCGCGAACCGCGTCGAAGTCGTCGATCTGCCGGTCGTCCAGGCGGTCCGACGGCTCGAACGGCCGGCCGGCAACAATCGGTGTTCGGCTGACGCGGAAGAAATCGGCGTCCACCACTCGAAGCTCCGCTTGGCGGGCGTCCGGACCCGTGACGGTGACCGATCCATCCGGGAGCGGCCCCGTGATCTCGCGGTCGAGGAGGCGATACGTTGTGTGGCTCGGCGGACCAGAGAGCGGAACGTTGCCCGCAGCCGACGCCCCGTGAACGCCGGGCAGCGACGCCGCATACGTCGTCACCGTTTCAGACGTGCGGACAAAGCGCTGTGTGGGGTAGTGCTTCACGTGCTCGCCGGCTTTCATGATCGGCTGGCGCACGTCGACCAGCAGCACGCCGTGCGGATCGAAGCCGAGCGGCGCGCGCTCGAGCGCGATGAACGATCGGACCGTGCCGCACGTCACGAGCAGCAGGCACGTGCAGGCGGCGATCTCAATCCGGACGAGCACCGATCGGAGGAGCCGCGCCGGCTTCGCGCCCGTCGTGCCCGCGCCGGCGACGCGCAGGTCGTCCATCGAGAGCCGCGATCTCACAGCCGCCACCGCCCAGACGAGCAGCGTGAGCATCGCGCCGATGGCGGCCGCCGCGCCGATCACGTCACCCGACAGACGAACTTCGATGAGCCTCGGAATCGACGCCGGCGCGAGCGTCGTCAACGCGCGCAGCAGCCATGCCGCGACCACGACGCCAGCCGCGGTGGACGCCGCCACGAGCGCGAGAGATTCAGTCAGCGACTGGATCAGCAGTCGCGCGCGGCTCGCGCCGAGCGCGAGTTGAATCGACACGATGCGACGCCGTCCGAGCC
>JBOGIZ010000028.1:0-2504 GCA_050747805.1 Vicinamibacterales bacterium
ATGGACCCAGGCTCGGCTCACGCCGAACGTCGCCGCCACGTCGTCCGCGTCACCGGTGGCTTGCCACGCCTTGAAGACGCGCGCACGCAAATCCATCGAGTACGCTGCCGCCATCGTCACCTCCGGCGTCAGAAGTACCACGACCGCGTACTATGTACAAGCCGAAACTGCTCTAGACGCGGCTCCAGCGGCACGATGGCGCATGCAGTCGGCTTCGCGACGTCATTTTTTGAGACCTACAAGGAGCACGATGAGCGCTGATGGAGAGCGTTTGATCCCTCCACGAGATTCTCCTCCCACCGGCTGCCGCGGCCCGTGCAGCAGCACCCCCCGTGCCGATGTCGGCTGCGGCGAGTCAGCGTCGTTCCTGAGACGCGCCGAGCACCTGCAACAGACAACCGAGCGGCAGGCCTCTGTCACTTGAGCGCTGGGGTCGCCTTCGCACGACGCGGGCCCACTGGCGGGCCGGTCTCCCAGGCCAGGTGTCGATTCCCACCCTCACCGACAGTCGAAGAGCGCCATGAAGCCGAAATCCATATGACTTGCTGATGGCAGTGAAAAAGCGCCAAGCCGCCCGCATTGGCCGTGAAGTCGATCTCCATCATCTAATACCCGTTGAGCATGACGACATCCTTGACGACGCCGGCCGCCGGCCGGCCGGCGACGGAGGCGATTTCGAAGCTCTGACGGTGCAGGTGGATGGGATGGATGTCGTCCGCGCCGTTGCGCATCCGAAGACGATAGCGGGCACCGTGCCGAAGCGTGAATACCGGCTCCTTCTTTTCCATCGAGAACGATGCGCCGTTGATGCGCCACTGGGTGAACCCGTCGAGCGCCGCGTTGTCCTTGGTAAATGTCATCTCGATCGTCTCGGCGACCGGCGGCGGCGTCCAGCCCCGTCGGCCGAAACGCGTGTAGTCCCACTTGAACGCAGGGGGCGGCGTCCGGACTGGCTTGCCGGTCGCGCCGCCGTACTCGACGACGACGCCCATCCCGTTGTCGCGATCCTCGCCCGTGTCGCCCAAAATCCACCCGCCGGCCCGGCGCATCTCGACGATCGCGGAGATGCGCTCGGCAGTGCCGAGCCAAAGCGCCGGGACATCGATCGGCGTGGGCAGCGCGTTGCCATCGAGCGCCACCACCCTGAAGGCGTGTCCCGGGAGTGCGAGGCTTCGAATCTCGGCGGCGCTGCCGTTCACGACGTGAAACAGGATGCGCTCGCCGCTCTTCACGCGGATCGGCTCGCCGTGGCCGAGCATCCGTCCGTTGATCGAGGACGCCCCGTAGCCGACTTCGTAGCCGTGCGGCGCGCCTTTCGCGAGCGACGCCTACATCGCGGACTCGCCCTGATCCCGCAGTGTCCGATCGGCATCAGCCGGCGTCAGGAAGTCCATCGGCATGTCGCCGCCGCGGCTGAACGCCGGCTCGAACTCCTTCAGCATCAGAAACACTTCGCGATCGTACGCGCCGGGATCGTGCGCTGGTTCAATGTACACGAGTCCGACCTGGCCGCCGTACTGGCCCGCGCGCAGGTCGGCGCCGGCGTGGGAGTGCGTGTGATAAACGCGGAGACCGGACGGCCTCGGCGTGAACGTGATCCGCCGATGGCCGTGGGCTGGAATGAACGGCGTGCCTTCCTCGGCGGCACCGTCGACGTCGACCGGCACCGACTGGCCGTGCCAGTGTAGCTGCTCCGGCGTGTCGGTGTCGTTGAACAGATCGATCGTGACAGGCCGCCCGCCCTTCCTTCATCCGAATCAACGGCCCGGGAAACTGCGTGTTGTAGAGCGTCGCCGCGATGATGCGGTCGGGCGCGAGTTCCACGAGCCCCGTCCCAATACGAATCGTGTAATCGGCGGTGCCTTCGGGTGCGGCGGCCGGTGCCGCGGAGTCCGGCCCGGGCTGAGAGCAACCCGGCAGGACACTGGCGAGCGCGGTGAGTCCTCCGGCCTTGAGCAGCGTGCGGCGTCGTCACGCGGAGATCCTTTCAAACCCGAGTATCGCCAGCCATTATTGATTCCGATATCGAAAAGCGCAATACTGCGGTCCGATGCCTCGATCGCGCGCACGCGCGCCTCGCCGGTCCGGACCGGGGCACATGGCTGCCGCAGGTCGCGAGATTCTCCTGAGCTTCTGGAAGATCCACATCCTCCACCATGCCGCTGAACGGCCGATCGTCGGACAGTGGATGCTCGAGGAACTTCGCGAGCACGGCTATTGCGTGAGCCCCGGCACGCTCTACCCGGTCTTGCGGCGGATGGAAGCCCGCGGGTGGCTCAGAAGCCGCCGCGATGCCGATCGAGGCCCGCGCGCACGTCGCGAATACACCCTGACGTCGGAAGGACAAGAGGCCCTCAGCATCGTTCGCGGGTTTCTTCGTGAGTTGACGCGCGAAGTGCGTCACCGACAGACGAGGTCCGTCCGAAGGAGATGATGATGACGATGCGTCAATGGACCGGCGCGGGTTCTGGGCCTCGGGCGGTGATCCTGGTGCGCTTGCTCGT
>JBOGIZ010000029.1:0-2913 GCA_050747805.1 Vicinamibacterales bacterium
CGTGGGCACATACAGCGCGTCGGTTTTCATGAACGGGCTCAGGTGCCGATTGAGGAGGTCCGGCGCGAGCTGAGTCGGTTCCGTCGGCGTCTGTTCGAGCGTCCGCACGCGCTGCGTCTTCAAGCGATCGAACTCCTCCGCCGGGTAAGCCGGCTGCCTCAGGATTTCCGCCGCAAGGCGCATCGCCGTCGCGAAATTCTCGGCCGGCGCACTCACCGTCATCGTCGCGCCCGACAGCGCTCCGGCGCCCGCGCCGCCGCGACCGCCTCGCCCGCCAAATCCTCCGCCGGCGACGCTGATCTGCGCGTTCAGGTCACGAAGCGCATCCTGGATCTGCTGCCGCGTGTGCTTCTCCGTGCCGGCCATCAGGAGCGAACCGGCCATCGACGCCGCCTGGCGCTGTCCTGCGAGCGACTTCTCGTCGCCGAACCGTAGATTGATCGTGGCCACGACGATGTTGTTCGCGGTCTTTTTCGAAAATACCGACACCTTCATCCCGTCAGCCAGCTTCGATTCGACCACGCGGCCTTCGATGTTGGGAATCGTCGGATCGAACTCCTCCGCCCTGGCGATCTTCACGTCGGTCTTGTAGTCGCGCAGCGTCGCTTCGAGATCCGGCTCCGCCGGGACGACGGTCCGATCGGGCGCAGGGTCGGGCGTGTAGTAGCCCACCGTCCGGTTCGATGGCTTGAGATACAGCTTGGCGACGCGGACGACGTCGTCCGGCGTCACCTTCGCGAGCTCGTCGTGCTGCAGGAACATGAGTCGCCAGTCGCCCTGCGAGATCGCCGTGTTCAGCGCGCCGGTCGCGATCGCCTGCGGATTCGAGAGATTGTTCTCGAGGGCGCGAAGCATCTCCGTCTTCACACGATTTACCTCCTGCGCGGTCGGCGGGTTCGCGGCGACGTCGGCGAGGGTCTTGTAGATCGCGTCGCGGGCCGCATCGAGCGACTCGTCCCGCGTCAGCGTGGCCGACACTTCGATCAGGCCTGGGTCGTGGCGCTCCTGGAAACCCATCGAGACCGACTGCGCGAGCTTTGCATCGACGAGTGCCTTGCCGAGGCGGCCTTCGGCCGGCCCGCCGCCGCCGCGCCCGCCGCGGCCGCCACTCATGATGCCAGCCAACACCTCGACGGCCGCCGCATCGGGATGACCGGCCGCGACCGTGTGGTAGGCAATCACGAGGTCCTGGCCCTGACCCACGCGGCGCAGCGCGACGAATCGCTCGCCGTCCTGCGCAGGCTCCACTGTGTAAGTCGCGTCGAGCACGCGCGTCGGACGCGGGATCTTGCCGAGCGTGTCGGCCACCATCTGCAGCGTCTTCGCTTCATCGATGCGTCCAGTGACGACGAGCACCGCGTTGTCGGGCTGGTAGTACTTCTTGTGGAACTCCGCGAGACGATTGACCGGCACCTTCTCGATGTCTTCCTTCGAGCCGATCGTCGACTTGCCGTAGTTGTGCCACAGATACGCGGTCGCCGCGACCCGCTCGCGAAGGATCGACCCGGGGTTGTTCTCGCCGCGTTCGAACTCGTTGCGCACGACGGTCATCTCGGTGTCGAGCAGCTCCTTGGTGAACTTCACGTTCACCATGCGGTCCGCTTCGAGGCCGAGCGCCCACTGCAGATCCGCGTCGGTCGACGGAATCGTCTCGTAGTAGTTCGTGCGATCGTCCGACGTCGTCCCGTTCCAGTTCGCCGCGTGCGCGGTAATCTCGGGCTTGATCTTGCGGCCGGTGGTCGTTTCGATGAAATCCATGTGCTCGAGCAGATGCGCCATGCCCGTTTCACCGTAGCCTTCATTCCGTGAGCCGACGAGATACGTGACGTTCACCGTAATCTTCGGTTCCGACGCGTCGGGATACAGCAGCACCTTGAGGCCGTTCGGGTAGTCGTACTGGGTGATGCCGCCCATCGACGGGCCGGTCGTCACTCCATCGGGGAGCTTGATCGACTGCGCAGACAGCGCGGACAGCGCACACACGGCGATGGCGACGACGAAACTGAAACGTCGAATCATGGCAGTTCCTGTGGCAAGAAACGGGTTACCGGTGGGGGGAGCTTAACGTCTTCGGCGTCTCTTCGCAAACGTTAGACGTGTCCGCCGGCCGCCTCGATAAGCCGCATGGCCGGCTCGCTCACGAAGATCGGCATGTGAAACCGCCGACCCCACGACAGGGGTGTGACGTCGCGGTACTCGTGTCGCGTCGTGGTGTCGTCGTGGCCCGGGCCGAAGCGCTTCCAAATCGACGCGCGCACGTTGGGATCGGCGCCGTGCTCGAGCAGCAGCTCGGTGAAGGGCGCGGCGAGCGGCCGGCGCTTGGTGTAATTCATCCAGAAATTCGGCTGCGAGACAACTGTATTGAAGAGCGGCGTATAGCCGCCAAACCCCGACTCGCCCACGGCCGCGCGAATGTTCACATCTATGCCGCGGTCGATGAGCCAGCGCGCGATCTCGATTTCGTCGTATTCGACGCACATGTGCAGGAGCGTCGTGCCCGCGAGAGGCGTACCCGTGACCGCGTCGATGGGGTCGCCACAGCCCATTTCCGCGGGATAAACGTCACGGTGCGTGAACGTCCGTCGGAGAAGATGCGGATCGCGATTCAGGTGTTCTTCCAGCAAATCGATCCGTCCGCGATGAAGCGCCATGGCCGGCGTGTCGGGAAGCTGAAGGCCGTGCTGCGCGTACATTTCGAGAATGGCGTGCTTGGCTTCCGGCTTCCGCCCATCGGTCATCAGGACGACGTCAACGGGAGCGAGGCGCCGTCCTTCATCGTCAACCACCCGCGCGCCGAGACTCAGGAGCAATGCCGTCCCCTCTGCGCTGAGCGTATATGCGGGACCGCCCAGCGCGCCGTCCGTGATCGGCGGACGTCCGGCCATGTCGTAGAGCATCATCGCGGTCTCGACC
>JBOGIZ010000030.1:0-2094 GCA_050747805.1 Vicinamibacterales bacterium
ATTATGAAGCGCGCGCGAGGGCGGGGGGGAATTGGTGAATCAGTGGATTGGTGAGTTGGTGAATTGATTCGGCGAATTGGCGAATTGGTGAATTGAAGTAGTGAAGTGAATTGTTAATTTGCGCGCGCCCTCAACCATCATTTCGTCGTGTCGTGTCATCGCGCTCTACCTCCGGCGCCGCGGGGGCACGCGGCTTGCCACGTCAACTCCCAACTCCAACACGGGCGCAGCCTCCAACCTCCAGCCTCCAACCTCCAGCCTCCAACCTCCAATCTCCGCTATGATCACCCCCATGTCCGCAATCAACGGTGACAAGTCCCGCCACTCGATTAACCGCAAGCGCGCGATCGCGCGCAGAGTGAAGGTCAGGCAGCTGCTCGAAGCGCAGTCTGCCAAGCCTTCAAACACGCCTGTCGCGAATCCCAACACGAAAGCGAAAGCGACACCTCGTTAACGAACGCGCCTGGCGCGCGTAATACACGTCAGACATCCAATCGCGGAGGGACGTGTGTTACAGGGTGCGTGGCAGGACGTTCGGTACGGGATCCGCGTACTCGTGCGGAGCCCGGTGTTCGCGCTCACGGCCGCGCTGTCGCTGGCGATCGGCCTCGGCGCGAACGTCGCGATCTTCTCGGTCGCCACGGCGCTGCTCATTCGGCCGCTTCCCGGCATCGCCGATCCCTCTCGCCTCGTCGACATCGGCCGGACGACGAAGGGGGAAGGCTTCGACACCACGTCGTATCCCAATTACAAGGACGTGCGCGGACGCGCGACGCTGCTCTCGGGCGTCTATGCCTGGCGGGTCGAGCCCGAACCGATGAGCCTTACGGGCAGCGACGGCGCGGAACGCGTATACGGCACGCGCGTCACGGGCAACTACTTTCTCGTCCTCGGCGCGCGGCCCGAGCGTGGACGTCTCTTCACCGACGGCGACGATCGTCCTGGAATGGACGGCGTGACGGTGATCAGCGACGGACTCTGGCGCCGACGGTTCGGCGCCGACGAGAAGATCGTCGGCTCGACGATCACCGTCACGGGACGTCCCTACGTGGTCGTCGGCGTCGCGCCGCGCGGCTTCCAGGGCACGACGATCCTGACGAGCGATCTCTGGCTGCCGCTCTCCACGCAAAGCTCCGTGAACGCCAACATGCTCACCGACCGGCGGAGCACGTGGCTGGTCATGGGCGGCCGGCTGAAGCCCGGCGTGACGCTCGCGCAGGCAAACGCAGAGCTCGCCTCGATCGGCGACGGACTGGCGCGCGAGTTTCCGAAGGACAACGGCGACCGCGGACTGCGCGCGGCCAAGGCATCGATCTTTCCTGGACGGATCGACGCGATCGGCGGCTTCATCGCACTCCTGATGGCCATCGTCGGACTCGTGCTGCTCATCGCCTGCGTGAACCTCGCGGGGATGCTCCTCGCGCGCGCCGCCGTTCGCAGGCGCGAGATCGCGGTCCGGATGGCGATTGGCGCCGGCCGCGGACGCCTCGTGCGCCAACTGCTGACCGAAACGGGCGCGATCTTCGCCGTCGGATGCGCCGCCGGGCTGATTGCGGGCCGGTGGTTCATCGCGCTGATGCTGTCGCTCCTGCCGCATCTGCCGGTTCCGCTCGGCATGCACGTGGCGATCGATTGGCGCGTCACCGTATTCGCCGTCGTCTTGTCCTTGGTCGCGGCGCTCGTCTGTGGTCTCGCGCCGGCCCTCCACGTTTCGGGCGTGGCGCTCGTACCGTCGCTCAAAGCCGACGGCACTGACGGCTCGCCGGGGAAGCTCGGGCTCAGGCACGCGTTTCTCGTCGGCCAGATCGCGCTGTCGCTGCTCCTCGTTGTCGCCGGTGCGCTGCTGGTGCGCTCGCTCGAACGCGCAGGGCGCACCGATCCCGGCTTCGACCAGACAAACGTCGACACAGTGTCGCTGGATCTGTCGCTGGCAGGACTTCACGAGCACGACGGCGCTGCATTCCTGCATGCGCTCGAGTCGCGGATCCGGACGCTGCCTGGTGTCAGCGCGGTTGCGAGTGCCGTGGATCTTCCGCTCGATGGCGATCGCATGGGCTTCGGCGATGTGCGCCTGCCCGGCACGGTCGCCGACGC
>JBOGIZ010000031.1:0-2681 GCA_050747805.1 Vicinamibacterales bacterium
CAGCACGCCTGCCGACGTGGCGGGCGGGATCTCTCCGCGCCTTGCAAAGGCGGCGCTGGCCGCGGTGGTGGACGGCAAGCTCGTGGACCTCTCGTTCCCACTAACGAAGGACGCGTCGGTCCGGCTCGTGACGACCGACAGCCCGGAAGCGCTGCCGCTCTATCGCCACAGCACGGCGCATCTGCTCGCGGCCGCCGTGACGAACCTCTTCCCCAGCGCGCAGTGCGGCATCGGTCCGGCCACCGAGGACGGGTTCTACTACGACTTCGTCGTCGATCGCCAGTTCGTGCCCGAGGATCTCGAGGCAATCGAGCGGAAGATGAAACAGCTCGCCGCCGAGGACCTGCCCTACGAGCGGCAGATGTGGCCCCGGACCGACGCGATGCAGTTCTTCCGCGATCGCAGCGAGCCGTTGAAGGTGCAGCTCATCGAAGAGAAAACCGCCGGTCAGTCCGACGTCTCGTGCTACACGATCAAGGATCGCGACACGTTCGTCGATTTCTGCGTCGGCCCGCACGTGCCGTCCACCGGGCGGCTGAAGGCGTTCAAGGTGTTGAACGCGTCGAACGCGTACTGGAAGGGCGACGCGCGCAACCAGCCGATGCAGCGGATCTACGGAACCGCCTTTTTCACCGACAAGGACCTGCAGGGCTATCTCCAGCGCGTGGAGGAGGCGAAGAAGCGCGACCATCGGCGCCTCGGAAAAGAGCTGGAGCTCTTCATGGTCAACGAAGCCGTGGGAGCCGGACTGCCGCTGTGGCTGCCGAAAGGCGCGACGATCCGCCGCCTGCTGGATGACTACATCCTCGAAAAGGAGCGCGCCGCCGGCTACGCGCACGTCTCGACGCCGGATCTCGCGAAAGTCGACCTCTACAAGCGGTCGGGTCACTGGGAGCACTACCACGAGGACATGTTCCCGCCGATGGATCTCGAAACCGAGCAGCTGGTGCTGCGGCCGATGAACTGCCCGCACCACATCCTGATCTACGAATCCAAGCAGCGCAGCTACCGCGACCTCCCCGTGCGGATCGCGGAGCTCGGCACGATGTATCGCTACGAGCGATCGGGCGTGCTGAGCGGCCTGAGCCGCGTGCGCTGCATGACGCTCAACGACGCGCACATCTTCTGCCGTCCCGAGCAGATCAAGGACGAGTTCACCGGCGTCATGCGCCTGGTCGAGCAGGCGTATAAGGACCTGGGGATCACGGACTACAGCTACCGGCTGTCGCTGCGCGATCCCGCCAACAAGGCCAAGTACGTCGACAACGACGCGATGTGGGAGCTCGGCGAGCGCGTGCTGCGCGAAGCGATGGATGCCCTGAACCTGCCGTATAAGGTCGGCATCGGCGACGCGGCATTCTATGGCCCGAAGCTCGACATCCAGCTGGCCGACGTCATGGGGCACGACGAGACATACTCCACGATTCAGATCGATTTCCACCTGCCGAACCAGTTCGAGCTGGAATACATCGGCGAGGACGGCAAGGCGCACCGCCCCGTCATCATCCACCGCGCCATCGTCAGCACGATGGAACGGATGGTGTCGTACCTGATCGAGCTGTATGGCGGCGCGTTCCCGCTGTGGCTCGCGCCGGTGCAAGCCGTGGTGCTGCCCATCGCTGACCGTCATGCGGAGTACGCCGAGTCGGTGCGCGCAAAGCTGGCCACGGCCGGGCTCCGGGTCGAACTGGACGGACGTCAGGAGAAGATCGGATATAAGATCCGCGAGGCCCAGCTTCAAAAGGTGCCGTACATGCTGGTCGCGGGCGACCGCGAGGCCAGCGACAGCACGGTGTCGGTGCGGAGCCGGAGCGGCGGCGATCTTGGCGCGCGGACCGTGGCCGATTTTCTTCAGGACGCGCAGGCGGAAGTTGCCGCCAAGCGCGAGCCTGCGAAGGGACTGGCTGCGGCGAGTTAGTCGGCTCGTTCCGAGGCGCGCACAGCGCGCCTGCGAGGAGCGGCGCGGGGCTCAGGGGTCCCCGCAGGCCCCCGCAAACGACGAGCCGGGGTATGGGGCGGAGCCCCATTTGAAAGAGGAGGCCTTATCGCTTTCGATAGAAGTCCGCGGCGCGACGACCGCACGCGGGTGAACGAACGTATCCGGGTCCGTGAAGTGCGGGTCATCGACGAAGACGGCTCACAGCTCGGGATCATGCCGCCGCCGCAGGCGCTGGCGATCGCGAGACAGAAGGGACTCGACCTCGTGGAAATTGCGGCAACGGCGACGCCGCCGGTCTGCCGCATCATGGACTTCGGGCGCTACCAGTACCAGGAACAGAAGCGCGCGCGGTCCGCGAAAAAGCACCAGAAGATCATCGAGGTCAAGGAGATCAAGTTCCGGCCGAAGGTCGACGAGCACGATTATCAGTTCAAGAAGAAGCACATCGAGCGCTTCCTCGCCGACGGCGACAAGGTGAAGGCGACGATCTTCTTCCGCGGACGCGAGATGGCGCATCCCGAGATCGGGCGGCGCATTCTCGAGCGGCTGATCGACGAACTGGGAGAGGTGGCGATTGCCGAAACCTCACCCCGGCAGGAAGGCAACCAGATGCACACGATCCTGTCGCAGAGAGCGGGCGCCAAACGGCCCGCGTCGAAGGCGCGGAGCGAAGGCGTCGAAGGAACGTAGCGAAGGAATCGAAGGACCATGGCGAAAAAGATCAAGCTGAAGAGCCACCGGG
>JBOGIZ010000032.1:0-3848 GCA_050747805.1 Vicinamibacterales bacterium
CGATGAGGAAGTAGCCGGCGAGGTCGAGCTTCTCGATGAGATCGAGCTCGCGCTCGAGCTGCCGCGCGTGCTGCGGCTCGAGCGGGCGATAGCGTTCGCGCGCGCCGGCATCGGCGATCTTGCGAAGAAACGACGCCATCGACTCCCCCGCGGGCACTGGATACTCGGGAAAGCGATAGCCGAGATCGGCCATGGTATAGGACAGTCGATCGGCCAGCTCGCGGCCGGCGGCGATCGTTTCGGGAAGATCGGCGAACAGCGCCGCCATCTGCGCGGGCGATTTCAGATACCGCTCCGCGTTGACGCTCAACCGCCGTCCCGCCTGCGCAAGCGTCGTCTTGTGGCGGATGCAGGTCAGGACGTCATAGAGCGGACGATCGGCGGGCTCGGCGAACCGGACGCCGTTGGTGGCGATCACGGGCACGTGAAAGGCCGACGCGAGATCACGCAGCGCGTGGTTGTCGGCTTCCTCGTCGCGGAGCAGATGGCGCTGCAGTTCGATGACGGTGTTCGCGCGTCCGAAGATGCCGACGAGGCGATCGATAAGACCGCCGACGCCGAACCGCGCGCCGCTCAGCATCGTTCGGCCGCCGAGCGCGATGAGCCCGGCCGTGCGGCCGTCGAAATCGTCGAGCGCCAGGACGCCTTCGCCCTTCGCAGACCGCAGTTTCATCGTCGTAATCAGGCGGCAGAGATTCTTGTAGCCCTGCGGCGATTCGACGAGGACGGGGAGGCGGACAAGGGTGTCCGTGGACCGTGGACCGTGGGCCGGGGGTCGAAACGACGGATCACGATCCACGTCCCACGAACCACGCCCCGCGATCATCGTCAACTCGGCGCCAATGATCGCCTTGAGTCCCGCCTTCTTCGCGGCGAGATGGAATCGCGGCGCGCCGTAGACGCCGTCGCGATCGAGCAGGGCGATCACGGGATAGTCGAGCGACGCCGCGCGATCGACGAGCGCCTCGGGCAGCGACGCGCCGTCGAGAAAGGAAAAAGCCGAGGAGGCGTGGAGTTCGAGATACACGGCGAGGTGCTGAACGTGCTAAAGGTGCCAAGGGTGCTGACGGTGCTGGTGCTGGCGGTGGTGCTGGTGCTGGTGCTGGCGGTGCCGAAGGGGCTGACCGTGCTCGGTCTGCTGAGCGTGTTTAGTCATACGTTCCCTCCAGAAACCAGCAGTTCGTGAGACGGTCGAGATAAATACGGCACACGGGGCCACTCGCCAGAGCAATGTCCCATTCGTCCCGGTTCCACGCCTCCTGTCTCCTGTCTTCTGCCTCCTGTTTCCTGTTCCACCAGCCGCCCGACGATCGCCATGGGCCCGCCGCGTGCGCAATCGCACCGGATGGCACGCCCCGGCGCGACGGCGCCACGTGCACCGGCCGCCCGTGCGCCACGCGCACGCACATCGCCATCGCCGGCCGGCACCGCCTGAGGACCACACCTGCCGCAGGACCATTCGCGACACCTTCAGCACCTTTCGCACCTTCGGCATCAGCCCCTTTAACCCCTTTGGCACCTTTGGCACCAGCACCCTCAGCACCCTTGGCACCTTCAGCACCGTTGGCACCGTTCTCCGGCGCATACCGCCGCATCTCGAACGCATCCGGCCGATGGCTGTCGAGCAGCGCCGGCGATCCCACGCGTGTCTCGCCCACGAGCGCCGACAGCCGCGCCATCAGCGTCGAGAGCGTCTCGGCCGACGGCAACGCCCGCACGAGCAGCGAACACTGCGTGATGCGCGACGGCGCCGGATCGATCTCGATCGCGACGCGGTCGATCGCGGACGAGGGAGGATGCGACACCACATCGAGCAGCAGCAGCGTGCGAAGCACGCGCGCATCGCGGATCGCGGCCGGCAACTGCAGCAGGCGCGCGTGCGTCGTCCGATCGATCAGACGCAGATCGAGCCGGATCGCCGCCGCCGCGCGATCGGCGCGCTCGAGCGCGGCCGCAAGCGGATCCAGCAGCCGCGCGAGCACGAACGACAGCGGTTCGAGCGTCTCGATCGGCCATTCCAGCTCCAGCCGCTCGATGTAGCGCGGCGCATCCGCGTCGGGGACGAAGGGCCGCAGATCCTCGCCGCGCGCGAGCCGCTGCAGGAGGGCGCCGCGCCGCCCGAGCCGCGAGGCGAAGGCGTCAGACGGCAGCGCCGCGACATCGCCGAGCGTGGCGAGCCCCCATTTCTCGAAAATCTCGTACGGACGCGCGCGGTCACGATCGTTCATGCCGCGCGGCAGCGTTTCGAGCGGCAGCAGCCGCGCGATCGGCAGCGCCGCGATGGCGTCCGCTGGCGGCGCGAGTGCGTCGCGGACGCGGTCGTCCCACGTGAGCAGCCTCGCCGCGGTCTGCGTGACCGCGAGTCCGACCGAGGCGGCGAGACCCGCGTCATGCACCGCGCGTGCAAGGCCGCCCGCAATCTCCGACGGTCCGCCGATTAAGCGGCCCAGTCCCGATATATCGATCACGACCTCGGTCTCGCTGACGCGCATCACGCGCGGCGACCAATCGCGCGCAATCGCCTGCAACGTGTCGCAGGGCTGCCCCCGCAGACATGCGAAGAGCCTTGAACAGATGCTCAGAAGATCAGGAGATACATTCGTCTGTTTCCGGACGGGCTCCTGATCTGCGGAGCACCTGTGTTGTTTTTCCAGCAGCGACAGCAATCCAATCGCCGGATGCTCGACATCCGCGATTCCAGGCGTCAGATCTTCGTAGGAGGGCACGGTCATCGCCGCACTCCCGTCACACGCGGCGCCGAAGCGAGGCCAGCGAACACGCGCGCGCGCGGCGTCTGGCCCCGCCACCGTACGTCCGCCTGCTCGAGCGCGATCGTCGCGCCGCCCGCGCTGCGCGCGACCCGCTCGCTCGCCACCACCAGCGCGGCCGTGTCGCGGCCTTCGACGATCCGCGCCAGGCGCATCCACGTCGTCCACGGCACGCGGCGCAGCGCTGCCATGGGGACCGTGGCGACATCGAGCACGACAAGACCGAAGTCGCCCGCCTGCAAAATCAGCGAGAACGCCTTGATCGCGCGGACGGCATCGCCGCAGTCCCTGACCCATAGCAGATGCGGCAGGGCAACGCCGTGTGTCGAGGCCGACGCCGGATCGAACGTGTCGCACGCGTCGACGATCGCCGCGGCTTCACCGCGATCGCGGGTCGCGGCCGCCAGCGCATGCGCGACGACCGTCGAACGTCCGCTGGACGCGGCGCCGATCAGTTCAGACAGCTGGCCGCGGCAAAGCCCGCCGCCGAGCACAGCATCGACGTGGAGGGCGCCGGTGGGCGCCAGCTGATCGGCGGGCGGCGCCAGCGGCTGCAGCAGCGTGCCGTCAAGTTTCCGGGCGCGGAGGAGGGATTCGAGCGCGGCACGCATTCGCTTTTTCTTCGCCTGCTACGCCGCGAGTATAGGCTGCCGCCGGCTTCTGGATCAAGCGTGGCAGTAAATGACTGCACCACAAGATGTTTCGGCGCGCGGATCGATCCGGCGCGCCGCGCACGCCGGCAAGTCGCTACAATAGCTGGTCTTGCCTGACGTCGCCCCGAATTCCCCAGAGCCAGCGCCCACGGCGACCGTTCCGGGCACCCGTCTCAGCCGCGTCCTCGACCGGGCGCTCACGGCGTTTCACTATCGCGATTTCCGCGTGCTGTGGTTCGGCGCCTTCACCTCCACCGTCGGCAACTGGATGCAGGACGTCGCCCAGGCGTGGCTCGTCTTCGATCTGACGAAGTCGTCATTTTTTCTCGGACTCGACGATTTTCTGGGTCAGCTGCCGATCCTCCTCTTTACGCTCATCGGCGGCGTCATCGCCGATCGCAAGGATCGCCGCCACGTGCTGCTGGCC
>JBOGIZ010000033.1:0-2725 GCA_050747805.1 Vicinamibacterales bacterium
CAACGCGATCAAGTACACGCCGGAGCACGGACGCGTCCAGTTGCGCGTCGCGCGCGAGGGGCTCGACGCCGTCGTACGCGTGTCCGATACGGGCGTCGGCATCGGTCCCGAACATCTGCCGCGCATCTGGGATCGCCTCTACCGCGCCGACCCGAGCCGTTCGGAGCGCGGCCTCGGCCTCGGCCTCAGTCTCGTCAAAGCGTACGTGGTGGCCCACGGCGGGAGCGTTGACGCGCGATCCGAGCCCGGCCGTGGATCGACATTTACTGTCCGGCTTCCGGCCAGTATCTGATCTGAACGCTGCGCGTCCTGCCGTCCTGTCCAGGTGACGATCGAGAATCGCCCGAATGGCTCGGCCCCACGTTTGTTGGGGTTTTATGAGCTCTGACCCCGGCAGCGCCGCTCGAGCGCTGATTCGAGCTCTGAGCTCGACTTGGCACTTTGCGGGGTGAGCCGGTTCCTCGTGCCTAGTCATCGGTCATCGCCCATCGCCAATCGCCCATCGCCCATCGCGCACGTCCCCAACCTTTCACCGTTGTAATGATCCCGACAGCGGCTCGCAAGGTTGCCTGTCGTCCAATAGGACAGAGGTGATTGGCAACCATGAATAACCGATATGTGCGAAAAGGAGGGCTGGCCGCGGTTGCGCTCGCGTTTGTGACGCTCGTGGCCTGGAAAGCCCCTGAACCCAAGGCGGCAGCCGTCCCATCCACTCCGGCCGCGACGGCCCCTGCCACAACCTCGCCGGCAAACGTCCCCGTCGCGACCTACGCGCCGGTCGTCCAGCGCGTTATGCCCGCGGTTGTGACCATTCGAGTGGAGAAGAAAGCTGCGATGGAGCCGACCGAGCAGCAGGTCCCCGACAATTTCTTCCGTCAGTTCTTCGGCGATCAGTGGCCACAGATGCAGCGCGGACAGCGCATGCCGCAGCCCGTCGAGCATGGCGTCGGCTCGGGCGTGATCGTGACGCAGAACGGCTACATCCTGACGAACAACCATGTGGTTGACGGCGCGACCACCGTGCAGGTCGACCTGCCTGACAACCGTCAGTACACGGCGAAGGTGATCGGGAGAGATTCCGCGACCGATCTCGCGGTCGTGAAGATCGACGCCGCCAACCTGCCGACGCTGCCGCTCGGCGACTCCGACGCGGCTCGCGTCGGCGACATCGTGCTCGCGATCGGCAACCCGCTGGACGTCGGCGAGACGGTGACCAGCGGCATCATCAGCGCGAAAAGCCGTTCGAATATCGATGGCAACGACCCCAATGCGTATCAGGACTTCATCCAGACCGACGCGCCGATCAACCACGGCAATTCGGGCGGCGCGCTGGTCAACACCGACGGACAGCTGATCGGGATCAACTCCGAGATCCTGTCCCCGAACGACGCGAACATCGGCCTCGGCTTCGCCATTCCGTCGAACATGGCGAAGAACGTGATGGATCAACTGATCAAGAACGGCAAAGTGCGCCGCGCGAAACTCGGTGTGTTGATTCAGCAGATTACGCCGGATATGGCGACGGCCATGAACCTGCCGAACACCGAGGGCGCGGTCGTCGCGAGCGTCGATGCCGGGTCACCGGCCGCGCAGGCCGGCCTGAAGCAGGGCGACGTGATCACCGAGTTCAACGGCAAGCCGGTGAAGGACTCGAACGAGCTTCGCAATGAGGTTTCGTCGATGATGCCGGGCACCAGCGTCTCGCTGGCGGTACTGCGCAACGGCAGGACCGAGAACGTAAAGGCGACGCTCAGCGAACTCGACTCGACGCCGGCCACTGCGGACGATCACTCCGGAACGTCCGGCAGCGAATCGGGCAGGTTCGGCATGACCGTCCAGCCGCTCACGCCGGATATCGCGCAGCAGCTTGGCGTGCCGAACGCCACGCGCGGCGTCGTCGTAACGGCCGTGGATCCGTCGGGCGCGGCGGCGAACAGCCAGATTCAGGAAGGGGACGTGATCCTCAAGGTTAACGGACAGGACGTCACGTCGGCGAGCCAGCTCCGCTCGGCGCTCGACACCGCCGGCAGCAAACCGTCGCTCCTGCTCGTGCAGCGCAAGGATCAACAGAGCTTCCTGACGCTGCGCGCGCAGTAACGGCAGCCACGGAGTACACGGAGTACACGGAATGAAAATGATTTGTTCCGCGTAATCCGTGTACTCCATGGTTTGCTCGGACCGCCACCGAATACACGGAATGAACGTGATTTGTTCCGTGTATTCCGTGTATTCCGTGTATTCCGTGTACTCCGTGGCCGTGGCCCTACTCATATCGCAGCGCAATCACCGGATCGACGCGGCTCGCTCTCCGCGCGGGCAGCCAGACCGCGATCATCGCGACGATCGCCAGCACGATAGGCACCCCGCTGAACACGATCGGATCACCCGCGGTCACGCCGAACAGAAATGCTTTGATCAGCCGCGCCAGCCAGAACGCGCCGGCGACGCCTATGACGACGCCGACGAGGGCGAGCGTCATGCCCTGGCGCACCACCATGTTCTTGACTTGCGCCGCCTGCGCGCCAAGCGCCAGGCGGATGCCGATTTCCTGCGTCCGCTGCTCCACGGAATACGCCATCAGGCCGTAGATGCCGATCGCGGCGAGCAGCAGCGCGCACCCGCCGAACACCGACATCACCCACATATTGAATCGCTGGCGCGAGACCGACAGCGACACGATTTCGTCCATCGACTGCACGTCGGACACTGGCAGCCCCGTCGTTTT
>JBOGIZ010000034.1:0-1896 GCA_050747805.1 Vicinamibacterales bacterium
GCCTCGCACAGCTCCGGGACGCGATGACGCCCCACTTCAAGACCGATGCGAACGGGCAGCTGGTGCCCGACGTGCAGGCGGCGGCCGCGATCATCTTCAACCCGGTCAACGGCCAGGTGATGTACGAAGAAAATTCCCAGGACAAGCGGTCGATCGCCAGTATCACCAAGGTGATGACCGCGCTCGTCTTCCTCGAAGATAATCCCGATCTCAATAGTGAAATTACCATCGAGCGCAGCGACGTCTACGCCGCGTCGACCACGTATCTCCGCGCCAACGACCGGATTACGTACGCGGAGCTGCTGCATCTGATGCTGATCGCATCGGACAACGCCGCGGCGCGCGCGCTCGCCCGAACCTCACACGGCGGGACGGCGTCCTTCGTCGAGCGCATGAACGAGAAGGCGATCGAGCTGGGGCTCGCGAATACGAGCTTCGAGGATCCGTCGGGCCTCAATCCAAACAACATCTCGTCGGCCTACGATCTGTCGCACCTCATTACGTTTGCGGCCAGCGACGAGCGGATTGCCTCGATCATGCGGATGCCGACGTACACCGTGACGACAAACCGCCGCATGATTCCGATTCACAGCACGGATCACCTGCTGCTCGACGGCGACGTCGAGGTCATGGGGGCGAAGACCGGCTTCATCTCAAAGGCCGGTTATTGCCTGGCCACGCTTCTGCGCATGCCGCAGGGCAATCCGGTCGCGGTCGTCGTGCTGGGCGCTCATTCGAACAACGGCCGCTTCTGGGAAGTGCGTCACCTCTTCAACTGGATCAGCGACAAAGGGGGCGTCGCGATTCAGCAGTAAGGCTTACGGCTTCGGGCTTTTAAGAGGCGGCCCTTGGGCCGCTTCTTTTTATGTACGGCATACGCCGTGAGCCGTAAGCCCCAAGCCCTTCACCGGTAGCCGCGCTGCACGGCGGCCGCGTCGAGCGGCAGCGTGGCGATCGTATCGAGCGGCGGAATCACCTGGCGATGGGCGCGGCGGCCGTCGAACGCCTTGATGTAGCGCTCGCACACGTCGCAGCCGTTCAGCCGGTACATGCCGTCGCGCGTCGCAAACGACGTGATCTTCGCGCGATTCCGGTTCAGGCAGAACGGGCACGCGAGCTGGTCGAAGGGCCAGCGCGACGTGCACCGCGCGCACATCAGTAGCCTATCCGCCGATGGCATGATCACCGAAAAATCCGGCTCGCTGCCGCAGAGCGGGCAGTTCCCGTGCGGCCATCCCTGGAAGAGCGTGCGCGCCATGACGGCGTCCGCGCATCGCGTGAGAAACGGACGCATCGCTTGAAGCAGCAGCGGCTCGAGCCCGGCAATCGACGCGTCGGGCTCGCTTCCGCCGGCCGCGGCGGGACGCGCGGCCTCATACCAATGCTTGATGGCCGGCGCCAGCCGATCGGCGTCGCGCGACAGCGCGTCGACGCGCCGGAAATCGTCGTCTTCGATCGCGTCGTGCTTGCGCATCGCGTCGGCGGTCGCGCGCACGAGATACCGCAGATCGCTCCAGTCGATGGGAATCTGATCGAAGGTGAGGATCGGCTTGCCGGCGGCGATCGTCCGTTCGAGGTGCGCGCTGTCGAGATTGATCGGCGGAAGCGGTACGCGGGACTGGACGCGGCGCTGCAGCTGCAGCAGATCGATCTGCAGATCGATCGCCGCCGCGAGCTCGGGCTGATCGATCCGAAGCTGGCGAAGTTCCACGATTTCCCGCGGCTCGCTGCGAACCGGGGCCGGACGCTGCTCAGTCACGTCTGGATTCTAGCCGACTCCCGTCCGCGGGCGCCCGCGCCGCCATCTGTCTGCGCATGGATGGGCTTGCTTTGGAACAATTTTCGGTATACTGCCGGCGGAGTCAGGCCAGCCGTTTCGCTGGAAGGGAGGAGCAC
>JBOGIZ010000035.1:0-3932 GCA_050747805.1 Vicinamibacterales bacterium
TTCAAGGTCTGCTCGCGCTCCTCGTGGCTCAGCGAACTGCCGCCGCGCGACCGGCCGACGGCGTCGAGCTCATCGATGAACACAATGCAGGACTTGTGACGGCGAGCCTCCTTGAAAAGGCGCCTCACACGGGACGCGCCGACGCCGGCGTACATCTCGACAAAATCAGAGCCGCTCGCGAAGATGAACGGCACGCCGGCTTCGCCCGCGATCGACCGCGCGAGCAGCGTCTTGCCCGTCCCGGGAGGTCCGACGAGCAGCACGCCCTTCGGGATCCGGCCGCCGACGGAAGAAAAACGGGCCGGCTGGCGCAGGAAATCGACGATCTCTTTGACCTCGTCCTTGGCCTCGTCCACGCCAGCGACGTCCTGGAAGGTCACGACCTGACCCTCGCGGTCCGCCAGCTTTGGCCCACCGGGCGTCCGGATGCGTCCCGCCGTCGCGCGATAAATCGTGAAGCCGAGGAGCGACACAAAGAAGAGCGCGATGACGATCGTGCCAGGCGTCACTGAACCAGGCTCGCCGGCCTGCTCGAGCTCGATGCGGACGCCTTTCCGCGCGAGGCTCGTCGTGAACGCGGGGTCCGAGAGAAACCCCGCCGGAACGATCGCCGTCGCGGCATGTCCGTCGGCAAGCCGCACGCGGACGACCCCATCCGCCGAGCGGATCTCTTTCACCTGTCCCTGGTCGATCTGCTGCAGCAGATCCGAGAACGCGATTTGCGGCACCGCGGCGGCCTGTCGCGCGACGTACACCCCGGCGAAGATCGCCAGCGTCAGCGCCATCGCCGCGGGTACGTAGTACTTGGGACGACGGAAGAACGATGAGAGCACTGGGACAATCCGTTTCCCGAAAAAGACTGTACGCCGCGGTGCTGCCGCGGGCGAACAGACTTCCCGCCTTGAAGTGTCTCAGGCGGCAGCTTTAGTTGAAAAAAAGGGCACTCCGCTGGGGAACGGAATGTGGTCAGATTCTACACGATGCGGGATTCTTCCGCCAAGCCCGGCAGTATCCGGACGGGCGCGGCCGCGCTGGTCCACGCCTACACGGCCTCCGGGGCGGTCCTTGCATTCGTGGGCACGCGAGCCGTGGTGGACGGGGATGTCCGGCTCGCCTTTGCGATGATGCTGGCCGCGACCCTCGTCGACGCAACGGATGGCGCGCTGGCGCGTCTCGTCCGCATAAAAGAAGTCCTGCCATCGGTTGACGGGGCGAAGATCGACGACCTCGTCGATTACATTTCGTTTGTCTTCCTGCCGTTGTTCCTGATCGATATGAGGGGTGGGCTGCCCGCGCGCGCTGCGCTGCCGGTCGTGGCCGTCGTGCTCATCAGCAGCGCCTACGGCTTCGCCGCCGTCGACGCGAAGTCGACCGATCACTTCTTTACGGGATTTCCGTCGTACTGGAACATCGTCGTGTTCTACCTGATGGCGTTTCGGCTCCCGCCGGCGTTCAATGCCGCCGCGCTTCTCGTGCTGAGCGCGTTGATTTTCATCCGGACCGGCTACGTGTATCCAACGAGGACGGGCGCGCTGCGCGGTCTGACGCTGACGCTGGCGGCGTTCTGGACAGCTCTGCTGGCGTGGATGATCTGGCGGTGGCCGGACGTGCCGCGGAACCTGGCGATCGGTTCGCTCCTTTTTCCCGTCTATTACTTCGTGCTTTCGGTCGTCCTTCACGTCCGGCGGCGGGTCCTGTTCGCGTGAGCGCCTCGAAACCGATCCGTGATCGGATCATCGCGGGGCTATTCGCCTGCCTCGTCGCCATTTCGGCTGTGGTCGTCGTCTGGTCGATGCGCGAGGGCTGGGCCGTCTACAAGCTGCGGCTCGGGGTCGGCGATACGTGGTTCTATTCGGCCGACGGCCACCCCTGGTTCCGGATGGACGAGGGTCGTCGCGATGTGACGCTGAAAGAAATCGCGCCCGACCTCCAGCACGCCGTCATTGCCGTCGAAGATCACCGGTTCTACCACCACATCGGCATCGATCCGATCGGCACGGCACGCGCGCTCTGGCGCGACGCGACCGGATCCAATCGGCTCGAAGGCGGAAGCACCCTCACGCAGCAGCTCGCGCGCACGCTGTTTCTCTCGAACAAGCGGACGATCGGACGCAAGCTTCAGGAAGCCGCGCTTGCGCTGATGCTCGAACAGGAACTGACCAAGAAACAGATTCTCGAGCTGTACCTCAACCGCATTTACCTGAGCGGCGGCGTCTACGGCGTCGAGACGATGGCGGAAAATCTGTATGGAAAGCCGGCGAGCCGCCTGACGCTGCCGGAAGCGGCGCTCATTGCCGGACTGATTCGATCACCGTCGGCGCTGTCGCCCTGGTCGAACCTGGATGGCGCGCTCGAACGCAGCCGGGTCGTTCTCGCGCAGATGCGCGCCGAGGGCTACATCACGGCGGCGCAGGAGCGCGCGGCGGACGGGGTGCGTCCGAAGATCCAGCCGTTTCCAGACGCTGTCGAGGCGCGCGCGGGCTACGCGAAGGAATATCTGCGGCAGTTGTTCCGCGACCGCTTCGGCGGCGATCATCCGCCTGATTGGGAAGTGCGGACCACGTTCGTGCCCGGTCTGCAGGACGCGGCGGAGCGCGCGGTGAGCGAAGGCCTGAAGCGCTTCGGGAATCGCAACCTGCAGGCGGCGCTCGTCGCGATCGATCCATCGACTGGCGATATTCTGGCGATGGTCGGCGGGCGCGATTTCCGTCAGTCGCAGTTCAATCGTGCGTGGCGAAGCAAACGGCAGCCGGGCTCCGCCTTCAAGCCGTTTCTCTACGCCGCCGCGCTCGCGCGCGGGTACTCGCCCGTGAGCGTGCTCTCGGGGTTGACGAGCATCGCACCGCAGGGGCCGGAGGAGTGGGCGCCGCGCAACGCGCTGGGCGAATCCTCCGACCAGTTGACGCTTCGTGCCGCGCTGCTCGAATCGAACAACCGCGCCGCCGCGATGCTGCAGGAGCAGATCGGATCGCGTCCCGTGCTGCACCTCGCCTCCGATGTCGGCATGCGCGATCTTCCCGACGTCCCGTCGCTGGCGCTCGGCACGGGCGTCGTCACGCCGCTCGAACTGACGGCCGCTTATGCCGTCTTTCCGAACGGCGGCCTCGCCGTGCACCCACGCGGCATAATCCAAGTGATCGACGGCGACGGAGGCACCGCGTACGACAACCCGGCGAAGCAGGACCGCGTGATCTCGGCGGATGTGGCGTTTCAGATGGTCTCAATGCTCGAAGACGTCGTGGACCGCGGCACGGCGGCAGCCGCCCGTACGACGTACGGCGTTCGGTTTCCAGCCGCCGGCAAAACCGGCACGACCGATGATTTCAAGGACGCGTGGTTCGTGGGCTTTACGTCGTCGATCGTCGCGGGCGTCTGGGTTGGCGAGGATCAACCCGCGCCCATTGGACGCGAGGGCTACGGCGCCCGATACGCGCTGCCGATCTGGAGCGAGTTCATGCGCGCGGCTGTGCGGCAGCGCCCCGCGCAGGCGTTCGATCCGCCCGAAACGCTGCGACAAGTGCAGCTGTGCGATGTCTCGTATCTGCGGCCTGTCGAGGGCTGCCCGGTCTATACGGAATATTTCAAGGACGGCGACGACATCCCGACGCGTCTGTGCCCGATCCATCAAGGCTCCGTGCGCCAGGAATTCCGCCGCGCCGTTCAGGGACTGTTCTCGACTATTGGCAAGCGGCTGCTGAAAGGGATCTTTCGGAGATAATTCGCCAAGGCCCAACTCCCAATTCCACAAGGCGCCCGGATCGCTGCGTTATCGGACCGACCGGCCGCATTGGGTAGTTGGGAGTTGGATCGTTTGTCGTTAGCGCGTCGTGGGCGGAGCGTTTCGCGCAGAAATCCCTCTGAGCGTGCCGGACTCGCGCCAGACGGCAGAATGCTCCACAGGCGCCAGAGGTCCGCGCGGGGTGTACCACGCG
>JBOGIZ010000036.1:0-8410 GCA_050747805.1 Vicinamibacterales bacterium
GGTCAGGTCTGAGCGCTGGACTCGGTCCTGATAAATGCTTGATACGCTGGCCTTTCTCGCGTATTCTTGACGCGCGAGCCGGTCACCCGAACGACATCCTTGAACATCGATTTCACAGCCGCGGCCATAGGCTTCGGCGTTCTTCTGCTGTCGCTCACCGTGCACGAAGCGGCACATGCCTGGATCGCCAATCGCCTTGGCGATCCCACGGCGCGTGCGCTCGGGCGCGTGTCGTTGAATCCGATCGTGCACATCGATCCAGCGGGCACGATCATTTTGCCGATTATCGCGATCGCGACCGGGCTGCCAATTATCGGGTGGGCGAAACCGGTTCCGGTGAACAGCCGCAACCTGGGGCATCCGCGGCGCGATTTCGTCCTCGTGGCCGCGGCGGGCCCGGTGAGCAACCTTGTCCAGGCGTGCATCGCGGCGATCGCTCTGCGCGTCGCGGCTGGGCTGGATCCCGCCGTACTTGACGGCGGCAGCATTGTCCAAACCATCCTCGTGACGGCGATCGAGATCAACGTGCTGCTCGCGCTGTTCAACCTCATCCCGGTGCCGCCCCTTGATGGGGGGAACGTGCTGGCCGGGCTGCTGCCGCCCGCGGTGGCGCGCGGCTACATGTCGGTCCGGCAGTACGGCTTTCTGCTGCTGTACGCGCTGCTGCTCACCGGGATCGCGTCGGCGATGATCCTTCCGCCGACGCGCCTCATCATGCGGATCCTCCTGCCATGAAGGCGCGCGTCGTCTCCGGGATGCGCCCGACGGGTCAGCTGCACCTCGGCCATCTCGTCGGCGCGCTCAGCAACTGGGTTCCTCTGCAAGATCAGTACGATTGCTTCTATTTCGTCGCCGACTGGCACGCGCTCACCAGCGAGTACGCCCGCACCAGCGACATCGTGGCGCACGCGTACGAGATGGTGGCCGACTGGATTGCCGCCGGGCTCGATCCGGAGAAGAGCACGTGTTTCGTCCAGTCACTCGTGCCGGAGCACGCCGAGCTGTACTTGCTGCTCTCGATGGTCGTGCCGGTGCCGTGGCTCGAGCGGGTGCCGACGTACAAGGAACAGCAGGAGACGCTCACGGATCGCGACCTGTCCACGATCGGCTTTCTCGGCTATCCGCTGCTCCAGACCGCCGACGTCGCGATGTACGACGCGCGTTTCGTACCGGTCGGCGACGATCAGGTGGCGCACCTCGAACTCGCGCGCGAAGCGGTGCGCCGTTTCAACAATTTTTTCGGGGACGTCCTCGTCGAGCCCCAGCCGCTCCTCACGAAGATGTCACGGCTGCCGGGACTCGACGGCGACAAGAAGATGAGCAAGAGCATCGGCAACACCATCCAGCTGTCGGACGGCGGCGACGCGGTGAAGAAAAAGGTGATGCAGATGTACACGGATCCCAAGCGCGTGCGCGCCGATATTCCGGGCACCGTCGAGGGCAATCCCGTGTTCACGTACCACGACACGTTCAATCCCGACACGTCGGAAGTCGACGAGTTGAAGGCTCGCTACCGGGCGGGGAAGGTCGGCGACGTCGAAGTGAAGACGAAGCTCGCGCGGGCGCTCAACGCGCATCTCGATCCGATTCGCGCGCGGCGCGCGGACATCCTCGCGAAGCCCGGGGTCATCCGCGACATTCTGCACGAAGGCTCCCGGAAGGCGCGCGCCGCGGCCGTCGAGACGATGGGGCGCGTGCGCGACGCCGTCAAGCTGAGATACCCATGACGACTCAGCCCGAATTCGAATCGATCCTCGAGGCGTATCCTGTGAGGCTCCAGAACTTCGAGGGCCCGCTGGATCTGCTGCTGCACCTCATCAAGAAGAGCGAGGTCAGCATCTACGACATTCCGATCACCGTCATCACGGCGCAATACATCGAGTACATCGACCTGATGCAGGAACTGAATCTCGACATCGCGGGGGAGTTTCTCGTGATGGCCGCGACGCTCATCCACATCAAATCGCGCATGCTGCTGCCGCGGCCCGATCCGACGCAGGAGGATCCGGAGGAGGATCCGCGCGACGCGCTGATGCGCCGCCTGCTCGAACACCAGAAATTCAAGGCGGCGGCGGAACTGCTGCATGAGCGCGAGACGCTTCGCAGCGCACAGTGGACCCGTCCGGACGGTCCGATTGCCGAGATCGCCGGGGAGCCGCCGGAGCCCGAGGTCGAAGTCGATCTGTTCAGTCTGATTACGGCTTTTCGCGCAGTCGTCGAGCGCGCGAAGGCCCGCCCGAAGATCTACCTGCCGATGGAGCAGATTCCGATCGAGGCGCGCATCGAGCAGCTGCTCGAGCGCCTGTCGGAAACCGAAGCCTGCGGGTTCGAGGATCTGTTCGAAGATGTGCAGTCGCGTCCCGGACTCATCGTGACGTTTCTCGCGCTGCTCGAAATGATCCGGCTGAAGCTGATTCGGGTATTCCAGACCGGGGTCGTCGGGCCGATTCGCGTCTACAAGCGCGCGCGGCCCGCGGATGCGCCGCGTCCGCTCCACGACCCGGAGCAGGTGCACGCCGAGCACGTCGCGGCCAAGAAGGAGTCGTAGGCCTTGTCCGATCATCTGAAGCCGATTATCGAAGCGCTGATCTTCGCGTCGCCGGAGCCGGTGACGGCGAGGTCGCTGTACAAACTCCTCGACGGCGAGCCGAGGGAAGACGTGGACGCCGCGATCGCGGCGGTCCGGGCCGACTACGATCGCCCAGGCGGGCTGCAGATCGTTGAAGTGGCCGGCGGATTCCAGGTCACGACGAAGCCGGAGCTGCACGAATGGGTCCGCAAACTGTTCCACGAGCGCACGACCCAGAAACTGTCGGTGCAGGCGTTGGAGACGCTCGCGGTGATTGCGTATAAACAGCCCGTCACTTCCCCCGAGATCGCGGAGATTCGCGGCGTCAGCAGCAGCTCCGGCGTCCTGCAGACGCTCATCGAGCGCAGGCTGATCAAAACTGTCGGGCGCAAGCAGGTGGTCGGCCGCCCGTTCATGTACGGCACGAGCCGCGAATTCCTCGAGCGCTTCGGATTGAACGATCTGGCGGATCTGCCGAAGGTGGACGACTTGTCGGAGGCGCTCGGCTTCGAACTGCCAGCAGGCCTTGCCGAGCCGACGGTTACCACGTCGCCGCTGCCGTTTGAGACCTCCGAGGAGAGATCAGGTGAGCCCGCCGGTGGAAGCAAGCCGGCCGGGGACGAAACCGTACACTGATCCGTACAATTGGTGAATTCGTGAGTTGGTGAGTTGGTGAATTGAGTTGGTGGATTGGTGAGTTGGTGAATTGAGTTAGTGGATTGGTGAGTTGGTGAATTGAGTTCGTGAATCGGGGCGAACACTTCGCCAATTCAATTCAATTCACCAAGTCACCAAGTCAATTCACCAACTCACCACTTCACGAATTCACCAATTGCATCAGACTCCCACCGCCCGGCGCAGCTTGTCTACTTCGCGCGGCGTCAGCTCTCTCCAATGTCCTAGGGGCATCTGGTCGTCGGCAATCGGCCCGATGCGGATGCGCCGCAGGCGCACGACGGGATGGCCGACCGTTTCAAGCATTCGGCGGACCTGCCGCTGCCGTCCCTCGTGCAGCGCCATCTCGATTGTCCCCTGCGAACCCGCGGCGGCGTCATGCGCGCCGATCAGACGCACGCGCGCCGGCGCCGTCTTGTGGCCGTCGAGCATCACTCCGGACGCCAGCCGTTCGAGCGCGTGCGGAGTGGGAACGCCGCGGACGCGCGCGAGGTAGACGCGCTCGATTTCGTGCCGCGGGTGCATCAGGCGTGCGGCGAGCTCGCCGTCGTTTGTGAGCAGCAGCAGGCCTTCCGAGTCGTAATCCAGCCTGCCGACGGGATACACGTACTCCCGGACTTTGGTGAGCAAGTCCATGACCGTCCGCCGCTGCTGCGGATCGCTCCGGGTCGTCACGTACCCGCGCGGCTTGTTGAGCAGGATGTAGCGGCGGCGCGCGGGCGCCGCGACGCGGCGTCCGTCTACGCGGATGTCGTCGCGCGCGGGATCCGCCTTCGAGCCGAGCGCCGTGACCGATTCGCCGTTGACGGTGACGCGCCCCTCGCGAATCAGCGTCTCCGACGCCCGCCGCGACGCGACGCCCGCGGTCGACAGGATTTTCTGCAGCCGCTCTCCGTCCCTCGGCGCCCTCCGCACGCCGCCCCCGGCACCCCGCACCGCCTTACGCATGCAACAGATCCGCCCAGAAGTGTATCAACCGCCAGACCGCGGCGGCCGTCGATGTGCGGTCGACCTCCGCGTGCGTGATGAGCGGCGTCAGCAGCACGTGCACGGCGACGCCGCGCCGGCGCAGCGTTCCGGCGAGCAGCGTGGACTCGATCGCCGGCACGACGTTGTCCTCGGTACCATGGAGGAGATACACCGTCGTCTGCGGCGGCGGCGACCGATCGGGCGACAGCGATGGATCGCCGCCCGCCGCGCCGAGGTGCGGGAGCAGGACAGGACCGAGCGCGGCGACGTCTCGCCGGTTGACGTACTCCATATAGGTCCGCGAGGGTTCGGCGAGCTGCGCAGCCAGCATCCTGGCGCGCGCGAATTCGGCGGCGGATGCCGTCTTGTCCACCAGATCCAGTCGAGAGGCGTCCAGATACATGAGGATGGCGTCGCGCAGCGGTCCCGCCTGATCGGCGGGCACGACCCGATCGACGACGTTGAGCAGCACGATCGCGAGGCCGTAGTCGTGCGGCGGCCGCCGCGTCCCGTCGGGCTGAATGCCGGTGCAGAGATAGCGCAGCGTGCGCGGCAGATCGCCGTAGCCGCCGAACGCCATGACGAACGCCAGCCGGTTGGCGATCGACGGGCGGCCGGATGCAACCATCGACAGACCGCCGCCAAAGCTGATGCCGAGGAGGCCGATGCGGCCATCGCGGCCGAGATACTCCGGACGGGAAAGCGCCCACCTCGCCGCATCCTCAATCATGTCGGTCGTGCGCGGAGTGATGAGGTAGTGCTTCAGATCGGGCAGCTCGACGGTCAGCACCGGGTGACCGGCCGCGGCGATATCGTGGGCAAAACCAACAAACCGCGTTTCATCGATGCCCGACCCGTGGACGCCAGGCACCATGACGATCCCGCGCTGGCGGTCCCAGTGTTGCGGGCGGTACGCGCGCGCGCGGAGCTCGCCGCCGCGCCACGGAATCGCGAACGTGTCGCCGACCGTGACGGGCTGCAGATCCCAACGGGTCAGCGTTCCGGCAGCGCCGTCGAGCCCGGCGGCTTCGACGACGAATGCCGTGCCGCGCAGATACGGCCGCGCCGCGAGCGCCGCGGCGATCACGAGCGCGGCCCCGATCAGCAGCGCGAGCGTTCGCCTTCGCCGAAAAGCCATCGGCGGCGATAATAGCGCGGGGTGCGGGGTGCGGGGTGCGGCGCGGGGTGTCCGCCTTCGCCGCGAACGGCTACGCCGGAGCCGCCATAGCGCGCGCCTGACCGTCGGCGCGCGCGAAGGCGGGCGGAGTGCGGCGTGCGGGAGATGCACGGCGACGACGAACAGACGGTTGAGCAGGGCGGGGGACGATGCCGAAACGATTAATCGTCGCGATTGATGGGCCGTCGGGCGCCGGCAAGGGGACCGTTTCGCGGGCGATTGCGGCGCGGCTCGGCTATCCGCATATCGACACCGGCGCGATGTACCGCGCGGTGGCGTGGAAGGCCCTCGACGCGGGGCTCGATCTGCAGGACGACGCGGCGGTCGCGGTGCTGGCGGCGCGGGCGCATCTCGACGTCGAGGCCGGCCGCGTCGCGATCAACGGCCGCGACGTCGCCGCCCTCATCCGCACGCCGCAGATCGACGCGGCGGCCGCCACCGTCGCGCGGCATCCAGCCGTACGCCGGGAGCTGGTCGCGCGCCAGCGGCAGTACGGCGTCGGCGGCGGGATCGTCATGGAGGGACGCGATATCTGGACGGTGGTGTTCCCGGATGCGGACGTGAAGATCTACCTGGACGCGTCGCCGGAAGAGCGCGCGCGGCGCCGCGCCGGAGATGCGGCGCACGCGGCCTCGAAAGGCGCGCCGCTCGCCGACGTCGCCACCGCGCTCGCCGAACGCGACAAATCGGACTCGACCCGAGCCGCGTCGCCGCTCACCATCGCGCCGGACGCGACGATAGTCGATACCACGGGCGTGTCCGTGGACGCGGTGATCGAACAGGTACTCGCCCTCGTTAAGGCCAAATGCTGAACGCCCGATGCCGAACGGCCCGCGCGGCTCTCAACGCGCGGCATAGATCAGCGCCTGCGTCGCCCAGTTCGTTGCCGCGGCGGAGATGAACTGGTTCTTGCCGTGAGGGAACCCGCTTTCGAAGTGCGGCTGGATCCGGATCGCGCGCGTCCGGACGAACCATGAGCCGTCGGCGAGCTGCGCGGCGATCAGGAATGTGACCCCTCGCGCGTAGACGGCATCCGACACTGCCACCGCGCCGCTTTCATGCAGCGCGATAAGGGTCTGGCCCGTCGCGAACGCGTCGCTCTCCATCGATGGCCGCTGCGCCCAGCCACCGTCGGGCCGCTGCGCCGCGATGAGCGGCTTCGCCGCCGCGAGCACCAACGCGCGATCGGCGCGGCCCCAGGCGAGTCCGAGGATCTGAAAAGCCGCGTCGGCCGTGGAGCGCGCCTGCGCCGCTCTGAGGGCCGCGACGCCGCGGCGCACCGCCTCGTCCGCCGCCGACCTGTCAGCGGCAGACGCGAACATCTGGAGCGAACGCAGCGACTGCGCAGTGGTCTGGATGTCGCTGCCTTCGAGCGGCGGGCGATTGCCGAGCGCTTTCCACATGCCATCCGGATACTGCTGGAGACGGATGAAGCGCGCCATTGCGTCCGTTGCCGCATCGGGCGCGACGTGTTCGGCGCCGAGGCCTACGAGGATCTCGGCCACAGTATCGGAGTCTCCAGGGACGCCCTTGGTTTGCAGGACGCGCTCGCGCCAATCCTCAAGGGACGACTGGATCTTTCGCGCGTCGTCGCGTGCGATCGTCTCGTCGATCGAAAGTCCGTGCGCGCGGGCCAGGGCGATCGTTCGCGTCGTCATCGCATTGTTGTGGCAGGAGACGCAACCCCGCCTGCACTGCCTCGGGACTGACGGGCGGCGGCGGCGTTTCACCGGACGCGGCGTCAGGCCACTCGGCGCCCTCATCGAGCCACGTCTTGATGACGTCGATTTCCCCGGGGCTGATCTCTCCTTCGACCGGCATCTGCCGCCCGTACCGGTCGCCGATCAATCGCAGATACAGGCGGCTCGATTGCGAGCTGCCGGGCGCGATCACAGGAATCGTCCCGCCGCGCAGCGCGTCGCTGCGGCGATCCAGCCGAAACCCGTTCATCTGTTTTCGGGCTCCGTGGCACTCGTAGCAGTGCTCGCGGAAGATTGGCTGGACGTCCTTGACGAAATCGATGTGGCGCGCTGGTGCCTGCGCCGCCGAAACCGGCTGCACCGCGCGCGAGGCGCCGTAGACGACCATGGGGACCGCCGCGACCGTGATCAGGACCGCTCGCTGCATGCGCCCTCCGCCTCTTTGTGAGCGAGGGTTGTACACCGAAGTCGCCCTGGATGCCAAGTGCTGACTGCCGAACAGCGTTCACCGTCCGGCAGCCGGCGTCGACGAGCGGCGGCGGGCTACTTTCGCTCGCGATCCTTATAGTCTTCCGACGAGGCGGGATCGAGCTCCCACCGGTGTTTGTCGCGCTCGGTGACCTTGTCGGCGGGTTTCAACTCCTCATTGTCCTGGTACTGGATCCCGAGCGCGCGGCCGATATCGTCCACGCGGTCCTGATCGGGCGTCGGATTGTCGCCGCCCGGCGCTTCGTCGCCGACGGCGTATGCGTCTTCCCAATCCGCGTCCACGTCGCCGCCCGTCATCGCGGGACTCGTTTCCGTGTGCTCGTGCCGGCTATGGCGCAGGGCCGCGCGGCCCGTGCGAACGGCCGAGCCGTGACGATCCATGTCGAGGCTCGACGGCGGGCCCGGCACGATCTCTTCGACCTCGCGAAGACGCTTGCGCTCACGTTCGAGCCCGGGAACGCGGCGGGAACTTCCAGCGCCGGCGGCGGTCCCGGTCGAACGCTTCGTCGGCATCGGATTGGTACGACCTCGACGCGTTCGTCCGGCGGCTGGCGTCTGGGCGAGACTCCGTTCTCTGCCCCTGCCGCCCGCTGGCCGTCGCGTCCGGGCGCGGGCCTTTTTGGCGGAACGTGCCTTGCGCGCACCAGCCCGAGCTGTCCCTTTGGCTGATTTTGCGCCGGCCGCACGCCGACCCGTCTTGCGGGCGCGGCGTCGGGCCGCCGCGCGCGTGCGGGGTCCGCGCGTGCGCTTCGATGCGGCCTTCTGTCTCTTGCTCCTGGACTTGCGCGACGCCTTCTTGGCCATAGTCGGTTCTCCGCCCCCAGTCTACTC
>JBOGIZ010000037.1:0-2203 GCA_050747805.1 Vicinamibacterales bacterium
GCATTGATATCGGCTTGAATAATCTGGAACGGGGGACGATCCGGCAGGTGCGGGACGTAATTGTCGGGGCGCGTTGAGCGCCAGAATCGACCGCCGTCGTACATGCCGGCGTCCACGTATTTGAGGAAGTTGTTCGCGGTGAGAGGTGCGTGCACTGGATCCACGGCCGCGTCGATATTGCCCAATTGCGTCTCGATGCGAACCATGACCTCGCCGGACGCGGGAGCCTGGATGGGTTCGCGGATGCCGGCGGCCGACGCGAGCCCGGCGCAGGCCGCCAGGGCAGTTGCGATTCGCAGGACGATGTGAGTCATGCCGATTCCTCGGCGAAAGATTACCCCATCCGGCCCGTTCCGCTCACATCCGTTGAGATCGACGACCGTTTCTTGAACAACCGCGGCAGGAGTGAGACGGAAGTCTGGGTGCCGTACCAGTAGGGAAGAGTCCGCTTGTCACGGACGATCTCACGCAAAGAGCGCCAAGAACGCAAACAAGACCCGGAGGTCGCCACCCGGCGGACGAGCGGCGGACGGGGCGCGTGAGACGGCTCGGTGCCGTACCAGTCGGGAAGTGTACGCTCGACACGACGTACGGGCGCAGAGCGCGCCGAGGACGCAGAGGACGGAAGCAAACCTGAAATTAGCATCGCTCCAACGCGAGCGGCCGGCTTTCGGTCCGCCGCGCCGCGCTGCGCGCGGCGTGGGCTGGCAGACAGAGCGAAGACAAGCCGCGTGAGACGGCCGATCGCGGTGTGTCTTCACTCTGTCTGTCAACCCATGACCCGGCCGAAGGCCGGGCGGCGGACCTCGCGGCCTTCTTTGCGTCCTCGGCGCGCTTTGCGTGCGTCCGTCGTGTCGAGTTCACCAGCTTTCGAGGTGGGCTCGATCGCAGTCGGGTTGTCGAGCCCCGCGCCGATCCCATCGTTTGCGAGTCCGTCCTTTGCGAGCTTTGCGCGCTTTGCGTCCGTACGTCGTGTCGCGTTCACCAGCTTCGATGCACGTAGGGTCGGACAAGCCTGTCGTAGATCTCCCGCACGGCACTCATCGTCTGCGCATCAAGCGGCCGGAGGTCGGCGGCGGCCGCGTTCGCGCGCGCCTGGCCGGGCGTGCGCGCGCCGGGGATCGCGCACGTGACGGCGTCGAACGTCAGGATCCAGCCGAGCGCGAGCTGCGCGAGGCTCGCGTGCTGCGGGACGAGCCGCCGGAGCTCCTCGACGGCGCGCAAGCCCACGTCGTACGGTACGCCTGAGAACGTTTCGCCCTTGTCGAATGCCTCACCGTGGCGGTTGAACGAGCGATGATCGTCGGCGGCGAACGTGCTCGATGGTGACAGCTTGCCGGTCAGGAGTCCGCTCGCCAGCGGCACACGTGCGAGGATTCCGGCGTCTGCCGCGCGTGCGGCCGGAAAGAACTCCTCCGCGGGACGCTGCCGGAACATGTTGAAGATGATCTGAACCGTCTTGACGCCCGGATGGCGGATGGCTTCGAGCGCTTCATCGATCCGCTCGACACTGACGCCATAGTGCCGAATCTTCCCCGCGGCGACCAGATTGTCGAGGATGCCGTACACGGCCGGATCGGCGAATAGCGGCGTAGGCGGGCAGTGGAGCTGCAGGAGATCGATCGCGTCGGTTTCGAGGTTAAGGAGGCTGCGCTCGACCCACGACGTCAGATTCCGTGCGGTATAGCCATCGACGGTCTGCGCCGGCAGCCGCCGGCCGGCCTTGGTCGCCACGTAGATGGTTTCGCCCGGGCGCTCCCGGCGCAGCCGGGCCACCAGCTGCTCGCTCCGACCATCCCCGTACACGTCCGCCGTGTCGATGAAGTTGACGCCGCTGTCGATCGCCGCGTGCAGCGCGCGCACGGACTGCTCATCGTCCACGGCGCCCCACGACCCGCCGATCGCCCAGGCTCCAAAACTGACCGCCGATATCCGCCACCCAGTCCGTCCCAGCACCCGATATTCCATATGTTCGGCAAACCTCGGAACGTCCCGATAGTGTCTTACTGCGGTTGAGACTGAGAGGCTCACCGCAAGTTACAGCCGCACCAGCGGCAGCGTCGATGGAAAACATCGCCAGCGACGATCATCGGAAAATCGTGAAGCCACCGCAATGGCCGGCTCGCGACATTGTGCCCGCAGCGTGGACAGTCCAGCGTCCACAACCAGGTTCCCAGGATAACGATGGCCGACAACCATATAG
>JBOGIZ010000038.1:0-8126 GCA_050747805.1 Vicinamibacterales bacterium
GGTGCGACCCGGGCACCCCTTCGAGATGCCGGCCGGTCGGACGTTGATGTCGGCGGTGGTGGCCCTACTCATTGTGTGGGCGGCCACGGTGATCGCTTGTATGTTGGGCGCATCAACGACCACTGACTCTCGCGCTGACGCATCCGCCGGTCTGCGGATTCGCGTTCCGGGAACGCTGGCAGTGACAATGATCACTGGGCTTGTCACTTTCATCGCTTTGCTCTTCGCTGGATTCTTGTCGTGACGGCGTCCGAAATGCCCGCGCACGGACTCGTACAAGAGTTGCTACCCTCAAGTTGATGTTCGTTATCGTCAGCCTATCCGTGCCGCTCGGTACTCAAAGCCGTGTTTTGTTGACTCACTCCGCTGAACAGCGCCGAAAAGAGTTCGAATCTCGTGCGGCTTCATACTCCGACCGCAATTGATCGCCGACCTGCGGAACGGACTTCCGGTGTTGCAATGTGCCGATTCGAGTCGCTCCGCATCACGCAACGCGGCCGCGCGAAGACTTCAGGACAACGCGCACGCGCACGCCGAGGCGCGCCAGCATGTCGATCAACGCGTCCGTGCTGAAGAGATCGATGCGTCCGCGAAGCAGATCGGTTACGCGCGGCGGGGCAACGTGCAACAACTTGGCAGTCTGGACCTGGGTCAGTTCTCGTGCGGCGAGCACCTTCTGGATCTGAAGCAGCAGATCGGCGCGGACCAGCAGGTGCTCCGATTCCTCGGCGGAGAACCCGAGATCGCGGAACACATTGCCAGTCGAGGGCGTGACCGTCACCTTAGTATTTCTTCGCATTGTCGGTTCGCTTCTTGACCAGGGCGCGGCCATCGGCCAGAGCTTCGCATCCTGCTGGCCTATTGCGTCGAACAGCCGCGCAACACAAATCGAGTGCACCGGCCGACCGACCTAACCCATAATCTCGTTCAGTCCATCGAGCACGCGGGCGACTTCTTCTTCGGAGGCTCTCGCCAGCCGTGCGCCGATGCGATCGACGGAGAGCGTCCGAATCTGACTCATCTTGATCCACGATCGCTTGGCGAGGCCCGTGGCCTTGCTCTCGAGCGTCAACGGGAATCCGGCTCGAGGTTCCTGACTCGTCAAGGCCACCGCGATGACGGTTCCCGAGCGCGCATTGAACACGTCGTGGCTGAGCACGAGGACCGGACGCCGGCCCGCCTGCTCGTGCCCGCGGACGGGATTCAGGTCTGCCCAGCGAATCTCGCCCCTCAGTACTCGGGCCACGCGGCTAGATCCTTGGCGAGACCTTCGTCGGCCAGCCGTTTTTCATCGCGCGAATTCAGCTTGGCTGACTCGGTCGCGAGACGCGTGCGCGCAAGGCGCCGCAGCTTGTCGGCGAGCGCCGCCTCAACCGCCTGACTGCGATTGCGGAATCGGCGCCGCTCGACGAGTTCGTCCACTTGCTCGATGAGCGTGGCATCAAGGGTCAGGGCAACTTTGGTCTTCGCCATGGTAGTAGGATGATTCATCATACCACCAAACCGCCGGGGTCACGCAGGCCGGGCTTTGGAGGCGTCCAGGACGGCTCCCGCTGCCAGCGCCGCACGTTCGCGCCGCCGCAGTTCTTTGGTGGCGGACATACTGAACCCATCGCCACAGATACGGCCCGCCGATCACGCAGCCACGGCCAGGAGCGCCAACGCGAGCACGCGGAGGAGTAGACGCGTGCGCGTCACATCAGTTGTCACGAGGTTTGTCCCCACGTGCGTGGGTGAGCGCGAATCGCCAGAAGACCGGCCACCAGATGACGTCGTTGAACACGCAAATCCAGCCGAAGCGCCAGGGAAGCGCGCCGGTTGACGCGCTGTACACGAATCCCAACGGCCCGAGCGTCTTGCCAGCCAACGCGATCCAGATGAAGCCGCAGTAGCGCGTCGGTTCTCGGCCGAGGAGGTAATAACCGTACGCGTACACCCCCACCATCATCCCGACGACTTGCGCAAGCGGTCGCGCGCCGATGGCATTCAGGCCCGTCATCCGCAGCAGCGTAGCGGGGAACACGACCACGACACTGCCCCAGACGACGTTGTAGATGGCGGCCGCGTAGAACCAGCGTCGATAGTGCCGCAGTTCGTCCGTCACGCCGCAACCCGTCTGGCGCTCGCAGCGAGATCGCGAATCCCGGACGCGAAGACGCCGGTCGCCAGCACGAGGAGCATCCACGCGGGAAATCCGTGATAGCTCGGGCCGAAGCCCGTCGCGAGCGCCCACCATCCGATCATCTGCGGAATCAGGAAGGCCAGGAACGCGCCATAGACGATGCCCATGACGGCGTGCATCGCCCGCTCGCCCGCAGGCAATCGGCGGATCTTGTCTTCCTCAATGAAATCCCAGAGGGTGATGCAAATCTCGCCCAACAGAAGCCCGAGCAGAACGCACGCGCAAGCGCCGAGCCACGTCACAAATCCCAGGCTGCCGATGATGATCGCGTACGCGAAATCACGCGCGGCGCGCAGACGCAGCTCGACGCGGGTGTGGGGCCCGTGTGCCAGCTTCAGTCGGTACTCGTGATAGTAGAGCGTGTCGAAGGCGCCCAGCGAGGCTTGCAGTAGAAGCAGCCAGATCGCGGTTCTCATGACGCACGCATACTGCCGCAATAGCGGCAGACGATTCGCCCACGCCAGTCGACCGTCACCGCGACATGCCATCCGTCCGCTGTTGGAGAGACCACCGTACCCACGCAAGGGCTCAGCGACGATGGCAGGCGCACGCCGGCCACGTGGATGGTTGACCGGTGATATCGAAGCGCGCCTCCCTCCACGACCAAATCAAACGAGATGCGTCCGAGGCCCGCACGTTCCACGAGACGCGATCGACGCGCGCGTTGACGTGTCTGAAGAAATGATGCACCAATGCGGCGCGTCCACACGAGGTCCGCGCCGTCCTCGGCGACGCTCAGGCGCGTCGGTTGATGGAGTCCCGCGGCGGGAAGCTTCATCAACCAGACCATCGGCCGCGCGAGCCATCCCGAGCCATGGTGCACGTCGATCGTGCCTTCCCCGCACAACGGCGGCAGGTGCGCGCGGCGGACGTGTGCATGAAGCGACGCGAACGCCTGTCCGAGAAGGGCTTCATACAGAGAGCCGCTCGCGGCTGGACAAGGCGCCGACTCCATGCCGCACAGCTTAACGCAAGGCTGCGCGAGCGCCGGAACCAGCGACGCCGGCCCTCGTCGGTCGGTCGAATGGGACCAATGCCCGCAGGCTCATTGCGCAAACATCGTCGCGAGCGCCTTGCCTTTCGGGGTATCGATCTTCAGCTCCTCCAACTGACCGGACGGGCGAGGGAACTGGATCATGTATTGAGACAGCAGGCTATTGGCAATCGCCTTCAGTTGATCGGGAAGCCCCGAAGACCGGACCATCGAAATGCGTAGCCCGCCGCTTCGGTGGGTGATGGTGTCCAGCACCGCCTCGCGCTTCCGCGATTCTGGAGTCACGTTCGCGACCGAGATAGCCCACACGGTCGCGCCGCACTTGCCCACGGCCTTGCCGACGCCTGGCAGCGCCGTGTCCGGGGTCGCCTCTGCCGAGGCGAAATCCACCGACACAATCGCCCGGCGCGGTGGTGGGCGCTCCGCCAGATCGCGGCTTGCATCCTCGATGGCTTCGAGCAGCGCACCGGTCGGTTCATTCAGAAGGAACAAGTGCGAGATCGCCTGGTCGAGATCCGCCGCCGGCGCGTCGAGTTTCACGACCGGGATGGCCTGACCGGCGACGTTGTACATGCCGATCTGCGCCTGTGGGTCGCCCCCACGAATCACCTGGATGAAGTGGTCCAGTGCGGTCCGCAGATCGCCCATGGCGCCCCCCATGCCCTGCGGCTGGGAATTGTCCACGAGCAACTCAATCGACAGCGGCTGGGTCGCCCGCTCCGCGGCGGTCACCTTCAGTTGTTGCTTACCTGCGTGTACGGTGAAATCGTTCGCCGTCAGATCCGTAACCGGACCGCCTGGCTTCGTCAGAACGGTGATCAGCACGGACATCGTCGCGTCCTGGGCGCCCTTCGGGGCCGGCGGCGCGATGCGCCCCACAGGCGCGATCGCAAAGACAACCACCGCAGCCGCCGATCGAAGCGCGTGTGCGTTCATGGCTGAGCCTCCAAGCTATAGGTCCGGATCATACCCCCACCGCACGGTCCACCACCCGCACATTCCACAATCCCCAGACACGCGGCGCGCAATTGGGAGAGCGATTATCGACAAGGTCAGCAGCCGCGCCATCACCACGGACCGATCGCTGGTAGGCTGGCGTCATGGCTATCGAACGATTCCTGCTGCAGGGCAGCGAGCGAGCGCCGCATCCCGGCGCGCAGCCGGCCGGCGCGCCGGATCCATCGCAGTTCATTGAGGCCAGCATCGTGCTGCGCCGGAAGGCGCCGCTCGACTTGTCGACCGAGACGCAGCCGATCGCCCGCGACGAGTTCGCGGCGCGGTACGGCGCCGACCCGCGCGACGTCGAGCGCGTCGAGGCCTTCGCGCGACAGTTCGATCTGCACATCGTCGCGGTCGATCTCGGACGCCGGATCGTCGTCGTCGGCGGCACGGTCGCGATGATGAACGAGGCGTTCGGCACGTCGCTCGCGCTCTATCAGGGCGAGCGCGGCGTGTTCCGCGGGCGATCCGGACCGCTCTACCTTCCGGTGGATCTGCAAGCGGCGGTCGTCGCCGTCCTGGGGCTCGACAACCGGCCGCAGGCGCGCATGCGCTGCCGGCGACACCGCCCGATCGTGCCGAGCGCGGCAGCATCGGCGTCGTACGCGCCGCCGCAGGTCGCCGCCTTCTATCAGTTTCCGACAAGCGTGACCGGCGCGGGTCAGACGATCGCCATCATCGAGCTCGGCGGCGGCTATAAGGCCGCTGACCTCACGGCGTACTTCGATGGCCTCCGCCTGGCGACGCCGTCGGTGACGGCGGTGTCCGTCGACGGCGCGAGGAATGCGCCAACTGGCGATCCCAACGGCCCGGACGGTGAAGTGCTGCTCGATGTCGAGATTGCCGGGGCGATCGCGAAGGGCGCCAAGATGGCCGTGTATTTCGCTCCGAACACCGATCAAGGGTTCCTCGACGCGATCACGACGGCCGTCCACGATACGACTCGTCGTCCGACGATCGTGTCGATCAGCTGGGGTGGGCCGGAGTCGACGTGGACCCCGCAGGCCATGACGTCGTATGACGACGCGTTCCAGGATGCGGCCGCGCTCGGTGTGACCGTGTGCTGCGCGTCGGGCGACGGCGGGTCGGGCGACGGCGTCACCGACGGACACGCACACGTCGACTTTCCGGCCTCGAGCCCGCACGTGCTGGCGTGCGGCGGCACGCACGTCGCGAGCGCGAAGGGCGCGCTGTCGGGCGAGGTCGTGTGGAACGATGGCGCGTCCGGCGGAGCGACCGGCGGCGGCGTCAGCGAAGTCTTCGCGCTCCCCGCGTTCCAGCATGACGCGGGCGTGCCGGTCTCGGTCAACGCTTCGCATTTCAAAGGCCGCGGCGTGCCCGACGTTGCCGGCGACGCCGATCCGGCGTCGGGCTATCAAGTGCGCGTCGATGGACAGGACGTCGTCTACGGCGGCACGAGTGCGGTGGCGCCGCTGTGGTCCGCGCTCGTGGCGCTCCTCAATGAATCGCGCGGGGCGCCGCTCGGCTATCTGAATCCGACCTTGTATCCGATTGGCGCGCAGGCGTGCCGCGATATCACATCGGGCAACAATGGCGCGTATTCGGCGGCCATCGGCTGGGATGCATGCACCGGTCTTGGATCGCCGAATGGCGCGGCGCTCGCACAGCTTCTCGGCGCCGCGACGCGTCTCTCGTGAGCAGGTATTCGCGGGGTCAGGGTTTGATCGTTCGTTCCTTACCGTCCTTGGTAACGATCCTGATGAACGGATCTTCGTGCCGCGACAATAGTTGCGTATATCCTTTTCCGGCGCCTAACACCAATCCCGATCCGTCTTCCGTCGCCCCGAGCTTGACGTTAGGGCTGCCCTCTGAAGTGATCAGGCGCAATTGCACGGTTTCCGGCATTCCCGTCGTGCCGTCCGGCATCCTTAACGTCGGTTGTGCCGGCAGCACCTTGATCTCCGCACGAACACGTCCCTGCTCATCCACGATTTCTAACGCATGACCGCGCAGGACCGGTGCGACGCCTTGTGCCGTCAGCGGCGCTCGCTGAGCCAGAGCAAAGGCCAAAAGTACGAGGTTAAACGCCGTGAGAACAATCGTCAATCGCTGAAGTTTGGTCACGTGAAGCCCCTCTATTCAAGACGACCGCCCGCGAGAAGCTGTTAACGACGATATTCTGCAAAGTCTCAGACGCTGCCTGCCGAGTAACTCAGGCAGTTCTGAATGCATCGTGTCCTGTCAAAGGTATCTTGCATGATGGACGGCCGCAGGGCTTTGATTATCGGCGCAGGAATCGGCGGCCTCGCGGCGGGCGTGGCCCTTCGTCAGGCTGGCTGGGCTATTCGAATCCATGAACGGGCGGGCAACCCGCGCGAGTTGGGGTTCGGCCTCGGGCTGGCGCCCAATGCGCTGTCGGCGCTCCACGAACTTGGCATCGCTGAACCTGTGGTCCGCCGTGGCGCACGCGTCGCCAAGATTGAACTGCGGTGCATCGACGGTCGCGTCCTCAGGAGACTCAACCTGCCCGTCGGTCTGCCGGCGGTCGTCGCGTTGCGGCCAGACGTCCACGGTGCGCTGCTCGCTGCGGTGGGCGACGAGTCCCTCAGATTGAGCAGCGATGCGGTTTCGTTCAGCGACACCTCACGAAGCGTCACGGTGCACTTCAAGGATGGGAGCACGGACACGGGAGACGTGCTAATCGGCGCCGACGGCGTTTACTCAGCGATTCGCAAATGCCTCCATCCCGACGAGAGCCCACCGAGGCCAAGCGGCTTCTGCGCCGTTCGCGGCGTCGCATACGGCGTCGGCGACTATCTAGGCGATCTCTCTGGAGTTGGCTATCTCGACAATGGTATCGAGGCCGCGACCGTGCGAGCGTCGAGCGATGCGGTCTATTGGTACGTGTCATTGCGTGCGCGGGACGTCGCGGACGCGACGTCGCAGGCCATTCTTGAACGGCGGTATCCTGATTTCGAGTCTTCGTTACGATCGATTGTGTCGGCGACGAAGCCCGACGATATGCGGTTCGATCAATTGTTCGTACGTGATCCACTCGAACACTGGGGCGACAAGCGCGTGACGTTGCTCGGCGACGCGGCGCACCCGCTCTTGCCTCATACGGGACAAGGCGCCGCTCAGGCCCTCGAAGATGCTGTCGGTCTCGGACTCGCGGTCGTCGGCTCGAACGATGTCGAGCACGCGCTTCGGCGATACGAGCGGGTCCGATCCCGTCGGGTCCGGCCCTTCATCACGATGGGTCCGCGCATCGCTCGCGTGACGACGACAACCAATGTCGCGATCAGGACCGCCCGAACGCTGGCGATTCGCTTGGCTCCGGAGCGTCTGCTTGCACTGTCTGCACACAGATTTCGGCGGGACCCGCATCGAGCGCTTCGAGCTCGAGCCGTCGGCTAAAACGCGTGGCGCCAGACCACGGCTTCGTCATTGTGAATGACCCCATCTGAACATGAAACGAAGCGAGACGTTGCCGTCAACATGATTGTGGAGCGAGGTGGTTGCATGGAAATGGCGTATCGAAAACGGTGGGAGGCGGAGATCGCGGAGATGCGGCGCGTGCTCGCCGGCCTTGCGATGACGGAGGAGTGTAAGTGGGGTAAGCCTGCCTACACTGTGGATGGAAACAACATCGTCATCATGCAGGGCTTCAAGGAGTACTTCGGGCTGGGCTTCTTTCAAGGCGCCCTGCTGACGGACCCAAAGAAAGTGCTGGTGCAGCTCGGACAGGTGCACGCTGGGCGCGTGATGAAGTTCACCAGCGCGAAGGACATCACGGCGAAGGCGGCGACCATCAAAGGCTACGTGCGCGAGGCCATCGCAGTCGAGAAGGCTGGGCTGCGGATGAAGCCGAAGAAGACGTCAGATTTTCCAGTTCCGGCGGAGCTGATGAAGCGGTTCCGAAGCGACCTGCGTTTCAAGCGCGCCTTCGAGGCGCTGACACCGGGGCGCCAGAGGAGTTACCTGTACCAC